>NZ_JBHSKS010000003.1:121442-131239 GCF_042657405.1 Algoriphagus aquatilis | reverse complement strand
CAGGGATCGAGCTTCGACATTTTTCGATAAACTCAAAAACCTAGCTCAGGGATCGAGCTTCAACATTTTTCAACTAGCTCAAAAGCCAAACTTAGGGATCGAGCTTCGACATTTTTCGATAAACTCAAAAACCTAGCTCAGGGATCGAGCTTCGATATTTTTCGACTAGCTCAAAAGCCAAACTTAGGGATCGAGCTTCGACATTTTTCGACTAGCTCAAAAATCAAGTTAAGGAACGAGCTTCGACTTAATTAAAGGGAAGTGAGCTTGTCGAACTTATGGGGAGGTGAGCTTGTCGAATTTATGGGGAGGTGAGCTTGTCGAACCTCAACTCTCTTTTTTATGCTAACCAATCAGGCTTATTGATTCAAGATTGAGACATATTTCAATTATAAATCCTTTAAGAAACGCTTCCTATTAACCGTTAGAAGCATTATTTTTAACTCATATCTTTTTCAAAATCAGTAGTTGAATTTTTATTAATATGAGAGGGTACATGTACATATTGCTTTGCGGTAACGGACAATACTACACTGGAAGCACAATCGATTTAGATAGGAGATTGGAACAGCATCAAAATGGAGAAGGAGCCAATTTTACCCGAAAACATCTTCCGATTAAACTTGTCTATTGTGAAACCTTCGACAGGATTGATGAGGCCTTCTACAGGGAAAAGCAAATTCAAAAATGGACTCATGCCAAAAAGGAAGCTTTGATCAACGGTGATTTGGACCTTCTTGTCAAATTGAGCAAGAGTAAAAAATAACTTCCCCTTCGACATTTTTCGACTAGCTCAAAAGCCAAACTCAGGGATCGAGCTTCGACATTTCTAAAAACTCAAAAGCCTAGCTCAGGGATCGAGCTCGGTGACTTCAAAGGTCGAATTTCGGAGGTAAATCTAGACAAGCTCGGTGACCCCAAAGGTCGAATTTTGGCAAATTAGCTTGTCGAATTTCGGGGGGTGAGCTTGTCGATTTTCGAGGGGTGAGCTTGTTGATTTTCGGGGGGTGAGCTTGTCGAACCCCCAATTTTTCCTAATTTCATCGCAACCAAATTTTCACTTTTTGTGAGCCAAAAACCGCTACAAATCCTTTCCGACGAAGCCTGGTTGGAGCCCTTTGCACCTGCTATCAACCGTCGATTTGAACAGTTCCAATCCGCGATCCGAACTATCAACGACTACTCCGGCAGTATCCTGGAGTTTGCCCGGATGCACGAGTATTACGGCATCCACTTCGATAAAATCCGCAACGGTTGGATTTATCGGGAGTGGGCCCCCGCTGCCAAGGCCCTTTTCCTTATGGGTGATTTCAACTGGTGGGATCGAAATTCACACCCACTTAAAAGAAACCATCGCGGGGATTGGGAGATTTTCCTTCCCTTTGATCACTACCAGCACACCTTTATCCACGGCAGCAAGATCAAGGTTCGCGTCATCGGGGCCAATGATACTGACCTTGACCGAATTCCGGCTTACCTCCGAAGGGTGATTCAGGACGAAAAAACCCACGACTTCGCCGGGCAACTCTGGTTTCCCAAAAATGAATTTGCTTGGACAGATCAGCATTTTTCATCAAAAAAAGCGGCTAAAATGCCCCTGATCTACGAATGCCACGTGGGAATGGCTCAGGAAAAACTCGGAGTCGGCACCTACAAAGAATTCGAAGAACTCATCCTTCCGCGCATCAAAGCCGGGGGCTACAATGCCATTCAGATGATGGCCGTGATGGAGCATCCGTATTACGGTTCCTTTGGCTATCACGTGTCTAACTTCTTTGCGCCCTCTTCCCGATTTGGAACGCCTGAAGAGCTAAAAAGCCTGATCAACACCGCCCATGAAATGGGGATTGCCGTCATCATGGACATCGTGCATTCCCATGCGGTGAAAAACGTCCTCGAAGGCCTCAACGAGTTTGACGGAAGTGCCGATCAATACTTCCATCCCGGCGCAAGAGGCTACCACGAGGGCTGGGATTCCAAGCTTTTCAACTACGGCAAATGGGAGGTGCAGCAGTTTCTACTCTCCAATATCCGCTACTGGCTGGAGGAGTTTCACTTTGACGGATTCCGCTTCGACGGAGCCACCTCCATGCTCTACCATCACCACGGACACGTGTCTTTCGACTCGGCAGATAAGTACTTCGATGCCGGAGTGGACGAAGAGGCCGTGCTGTATTTTCAGTTGGCTAATACTTTGATTCATGGGTTGAAACCCGCAGCAATTTCAATAGCAGAAGAAGTCTCAGGGATGCCTGGACTTAGCCGAAGAGTGGACGAAGGCGGCTTGGGATTCAATTTCCGTCTGGCGATGGGGATTCCTGATTTTTGGATCAAGACCCTGAAGCACAAGCTGGACGAGCAATGGGATATGTTTGAGCTGTGGCACGAGCTGACCAACCGACCCAAACTGGAAAAATCCATCGCCTATGCCGAGAGTCATGATCAGGCGCTGGTGGGGGACAAAAGCATCGCCTTCTGGCTGATGGACAAGGAAATGTACTTCTCCATGTCGGTACTGGAGCAAAACCTTGTCGTAGACCGTGGCATCGCCCTGCACAAGCTGATCCGCATGATCACACTGACCTTGGGTGGTGAGGGCTATCTGAACTTTATCGGCAATGAATTTGGGCATCCGGAGTGGGTGGACTTCCCCCGACTGGGCAACGACTGGAGCTACCAATACGCCCGTCGGCAGTGGTCTCTGGTGGATACGCCTCACCTCCGCTACCGTCAACTCGATGCCTGGGATAAAGTAATGATTCACCTTACCACCGAGCATCAACTTCTCTCCGCCCCTCCTGCCGAGCAACTTTTCCTCGATCCGGATAAGAAGATCCTGGCCTATACCCGAGGGGGATTGATTTTTGTCTTTTCCTTCCATCCGACCGAGTCCTATTTCGGTTTTCCGATCCGTATGCCCGAGGCAGGAACCTATCATATCCTCCTCAACTCCGATGAAAAAATCTACGGAGGCTTCGAGCGCCTCGATAAGTCCATTGCCTACCCTACCGACAAAGACAAACAGGTGCATTTATATGTACCCAATCGGGTGGTGATGGTGATGGAGAGGAAGAATTAAACGAGACATTAAATATAGTCTCAATGAGATAAATTTTAAAAGAGCATAATTGAAAAATATAAGCTCAAAAAATGAAACAAATTATAATTATTGGATTTTCAACAACAGGAAAATCGTCTTTAATAAAAAAAATAAAAGAAGAAATCCCTTCGATTAGAAGATCTATATTAGATACTGATGAAGAGATTTCAAAAAATTATGAAAATAGCATTTCTAATATTTATCTCCAACTTGGACGTGAAAAAGCACTTTTTGAAATTTTAAAATTAGAATCACAATTAATTGAAAATCTAATTGAAAAACCAAATAACCTTATAATTGCTGCTGGCCCTGGATTACCTTTTCGTGAAAATTTTAAAAAATACATTTCTATAAAGCAGCCTCATGTTATATTACTAGAAAATTCAGCCAATAACATTTACGAAAATTTAAAAAAAAGAAGAGAAGAATTATTTAATAAACTAAAAGAACCTCGATCTGATTTTGGTATTTGGGATATTGGTGTAATGGTAGATGAATATAATATTGAATTTGATAAAAAAATAGCTATCGAAAATATTGAAAATATTTTAAAACAAAGAAATAAAACATATAGATATTTTGCAAAACACACATTTACAACAAGTGAAGTATTAAGTAATGATGAGATTCCAAAAGAAATTTTAGAAATCTTATAAAACACTTACATTAGTATAATTTGTAATCAGACTATCACGAAGTAGTCTTTAGTAAAAAATCTATTAGGTTCCAATTAGCGCTGTTTGAGAATTAAACATTCTATTATTCCTTAAAAGAAATAAAATAATTAAAATTCCGAAAAATGAAAACTATTTTAATTTCAACCTTCTTTATTCTTTTACTCTTTTTAAATACTCAAGCACAAGAGATACCAAAGGAATACCGAAGTTTCAATACGATGCTAATCCAATTAGACAAAGATGCTCCTGAAATTTTAGAATTATGCGCTAAAGCCTTGATTGAATTTGACCATGAAATTGAAAAAATAGATAAGGATTATTTTACCATTTCAACAAAACCAAGACTAGCTAAAAACGTCCTTAATTACTACATTAAAGTCAAGGTTATTGATCAAAAAGCAGAATTTCAAATATATTCTTCAATGGACATATCCATTTATGGTATTAACTCAGAAGGTTATTCTTTAACCAATTTCAAAGGACAAAAAGGTTCTGCAAACCATGAAGCAGTTATGAAGCTCTTTTCTGTTGTAAATAGTTTAAACACAGAAATTCAATTTTTAGAAAAGTAGATTCTTCCCAACTCTAGGCGTAGTTTCTTCTCAACACCATCTAAGTTCAATTTGGCGCCCACCTCCCTAGGTGTAGTCTCTTCTCAGCACATCTGAAGTTCAATTTAGCGCTGGGTGAAGTTAGAAATTAGACCCTTCTATCCCTTCCGATCCCGTACAGCTGTCGGGATGCAATTCGATCCATTTCCCATCCCAAATCCCTACCTACCCCACTTCCGAACCTACTCGTCTCAGTTCTGAACTGAACTGAGTCACTTGGTAACTGAACCAGTTCGGTTCCGAACTCAGTGAGTTCACCTTTTAACTGAACCAGTTCCGTTCGGAACTCACTGAAGTCATTTCCGAAGTGGGCAGGGGTACTTCGGAAGTACCCTCTCCTACCTCAGAGGTCGAAGCATGGAGTAAAAAGGCCCAACGTTTCGCCTCTTAGGTCAAAACGCAGAGCAAAAAGGCCCAGCGTTTCGCCTATTTTGTCCATGATTTGAGTAACAAGGTCCAACGTTCGGCCTTTGAGGTCCAAATTCCGAGAATTACGGTTCAAGATTTCGCCTCAGAGCTTAAAAGGCCGAACAAAAAGGTGCGACGTTCCGCTTCTGAAGCCAAATCACCGAGCAAAAAGGTTAATTATTTCACCAAAAAGATCAACTTGTTTAGCATAGAGTTGAACCATTTCAGCCAAAAGTCAAACTTTTTCAGACTAGAGATAAACGCGTTTGCCAAAAAAAGGAAACAGTTCGCTGCTGAGATGAAATCGTTTAACAAAAAGCTGAAATAGTTTAGCAGGGAAATAAACCACTTCATCCAATCCATAAAATTTTTCTGCTTTGACCTTAAGTCCATCTGCAATTCCTAACTTGAAAGAAGCATAGAACAAAGTAGGACTACCTTTTAAGAAAATTTAAAAAGCTCCTTTTGGGCGTAAATTCTATCACGAATCAATGGGGTTCAATGTGGCGCTAGTAGAATTTTGAAATCTCACCCTTCTCATCAAACCATTCCTATAGCTATCGGAATGCAAATAGATTTCAAGCCATTCAATGAATTTTTCCTTAAATTCAAAACAAACTTCACAAGCTATGACTACCCTAGACCTAAAAAAGCACCTGATTCAGCGAATCTCGGAAATCGAGGATACTGCTTTCTTGGAAGCCATCAAGACAATCTTGGACAGCAAATCCCAAATCCTCCACCTGACTGCTGAACAGCGGGCCGAAATCAAGCAATCGCAAGAGCAGATCAAACAAGGCCTTTTCATCAGTCAGGATCAATTGGATGAAGAATTTGAAAAATGGGCAAGCGAAAACTGATTTGGTCTCATTTAGCCAAAATCAAACTTTTTGAGACACTAGATTTTTATACCCATCGGAACAAAAGCTCCGATTACTCGAAGAAGCTTTATCGGGAATTCAATCAAAAGCTCAGATTGACAATCACCAATCCAGAGATGGGAATCAAAACAGACTTCGATCCCATAAGAGGCTTAATCGTAAGAGATTTTATACTTTTTTATGAGGTTACACCCGATCATATCATTGTTCATACAGTTTGGGACACACGACAAAATCCCGAAAAATTAAAAATCAAATGAATAGCGGGTGAATAGTTCTATTCCCCAAAATCAGCGTGTTGAATAACCATTTTTCAAGATAGGTACCCTTTAGTCATCATTTCAACTATGGATCTGTAAAGTCCAATTGGATGCAGCGTGAAGTTTTCCCACCCTATACTGACCTAAGGCTAATTCCGATCCCGATCGGAATTCTTGACGCCTTGTCCTTTCCTACTATCTTAACCATTCCGCTATCAAGGTGATATTGACTGAAGTTCTTAAATTTCGAAGAATCCACTTCAATCCTTCATCATGTCTAGCAACAGGCACTCCGCATCCACATACGCCAAGTGTGCAGTTTTACTGCTGATCATGGCATGCACCTTTTTTCAAATCCAATTTGCCAAAGCTCAAAGTCAGGAAGCTCCAAAAACCACTGGCTTTGGGTTGCACGGTGGAATCAATGCAGGAATCCTCAGTGGCGGTGGCGGACCCAGCTTTTCCATCCATTATGCAGGTCGGAGGGACAAGGTCATCCAGCTGGAATCCCAACTTCTTTTTGATTACCATTCAGGCAAGACTTTTCTCAGTGGCTATGATCAAAAAAACACCGGCTTGGGACTGGTAGCCGGGATCAGGGTTAACTTCCTGCCTGAAAAAAAATGGAATCCCTCCCTGTTTCTGATGCCCGGGTTGATGTACAGCTCGAGGACAATTTCCCGGCCGACCGACCCCATGCAACAGGGTATTTCAGGTGCAATCAGCACCGGAATTTCCTCCCTTATTCACCAAAAACACATGATCAGCATCGGTACCCATGGGGGAGCCTACATTTCCTCCATCTTCCTGAAATACGGGTATTGGTTTTAAGGATTCAGGGCAGATTTTCTTTTAAAGCAACGCAGCTCCTGAGTGAGATATACCCATGTTTTCCATAAAAAGATTTCATGGAAGATTCATTTTTGATTGGTGAGAATCCCCGAATTCCAAAAATATATTTGCGGCCAAAACACCCTTTGACCCAAATCTAACTCACATGCAAACCCTCAAAATTGCCCTTGACTGGACACCAAACGTCAATCACATCGGGCTCTTTGTAGCCAAGGAACTCGGATTTTACTCAGCTCAAGGCATACAATTGGAGCTGCTGAATCCTTTGGATGATCACTACCAAGTGACTCCCGGCAAAAAGCTGGAACTCGACCAAGCCGATTTTTCCATTGCACCTTTTGAGACGGTGATCAGTCTCAACAACAAAGCAAATCAGGTGGATGCCGTGGCTATCTATGCCATCCTACAGCAGGATTTGAGTTGCGTGGTATCCCTAGGCGACTCGCCTGTCCGTACGATGAAAGATCTTGACGGGCGGATCTATGCTTCCTACAAAGCCCGATACGAGGATCACATCATCCAGGAGATGGTGAAAAATGATGGCGGAACCGGACAAATCCAACTCAGTTACCCTGAGAAGCTGGGCATTTGGAATACCCTATTGACGGGAAAAGCGGATGCGACCTGGATTTTTGATAACTGGGAAGGTGTGGAAGCAGCCACAAAAAACATCACCCTGAATAAGTTTTACCTGAAGGACTACGACATCCCTTATGGCTATTCCCCGGTAATTTTCACCAAAAAGGAGAAAATGAATCAGCACCTGGATGCTTATACCCGTTTTATCAGAGCTACTCAACTCGGCTATCAGTTTGCCGTGGAAAATCCCGAAAAAGCAGTCACGCTTCTTCATCCCTACCTCACTCCTTACGATCAGCAGGCGGTGAATTTGCATCGTGCACTGGAGCTTTCGAGTCCCTATTTTGCAGAAAATGGAAACTTCGGACACATGAATCCTACTCGGGTTAGGGCATTTTTGGAATGGTTGGTAGAAAAAAACTTAGAGAAATCTGTCATTCTTAACCAAGAGCTTTTTACCAATAGCTTGGTTGGCTAACAGTGCGTCATTTTTTTTATTCCCCTTCCAATTGACGGAAGGGGAAACTTCTTCCCAAGAGAATTACCTCTTTTCTGATTTTATTGACTTCAAGTAGAACCGAAAATGACTTCAAGGGAAAGGCTCTGTCCCTTGAAAAGGTGAATGTCTTTTTTAAAAGCAACCATAATTGAAATGAAAAATCGGGTTCACTTCTAATTCGGCATTTCACTTGCATGTATCGGGCTACCTTATCAGACTTCCCATGACTTCGTTTTTTCAATCCAAGCGACTTACCTACGCGCTACTTTTGATATACCTGATTTCCTTGGTATGGATTATCGTGTTGAAATTTAATTTGGTTGCCTACCACGCCGGGGTAGAACGAAGTATCAATTGGATTCCTTTTCCCCGTTTGTTTGGATTACCCGGCCAAGGGGACCGCAATGAACTGCTCCTCAATGTGCTGATTTTTGTTCCCTATGGATTGTATTCGGGGATACTTTGGCAAAAGTGGACCCTCCCACGGTTGATACCGGTCTTTCTCACTTCGAGCTTCCTCTTTGAATCAAGCCAATATTTTCTCAAATATGGAGCCTTTGATGCCACAGATTTGGTCAATAATACCCTTGGCGGAATCTTGGGATGGATTACCTACCAAGGCTTGAAAAAGTTGGCAAAAAGCCCCAAGCTGGCAAGGAAATGGGTCAATATCTTCGCACTGATCGGAACGGGGATCATTCTGGGTTTATTGTTGTTTCTCAAATTCAACCAGCTGTGGATTTTCCGAATGCAACTCTTAGAGAGTTGAGATTTTAGCTAATCAAAAAGCTATTCCCTAAATCCAAACTGGGGTTAACTCCGTAAAAGAGCTACCTACTAGGCCAAACCATTCATTTTTAACTTATCAAAAACACATGT
Organism: Algoriphagus aquatilis; assembly: GCF_042657405.1. Classification (NCBI taxonomy): domain Bacteria; kingdom Pseudomonadati; phylum Bacteroidota; class Cytophagia; order Cytophagales; family Cyclobacteriaceae; genus Algoriphagus; species Algoriphagus aquatilis. The sequence goes on along the minus strand of NZ_JBHSKS010000003.1, from coordinate 122,493 downwards.
CCAACCTCCAACTCATCATCGAAGAGCGTGCTGCCGATATCGGCAAGTTTCTGGTAGGCCGCTTGCTCCCCTTTCGCCAAAAGCGCATGATAGGCCCTTTCATTTTCATCGATCACATGGGCCCTGTCAAGCTGAACGAGCGGGAGCAAATGGATATTTTGCCGCATCCGCATATTGGACTCTCGACTTTGACATTTCTTTTCGAAGGGAGCATCATGCACCGAGACAGCCTGGGAACTGCTATAGAAATCCAACCCGGCGCGGTGAATTGGATGACCGCAGGAAAAGGAATTGTCCACTCCGAACGCACTCCGGATCACCTGAGAGATTCGGAAAAAAGCCTCCACGGCTTGCAGATTTGGGTGGCTTTGCCAAAGGAACGGGAATTTATGGACCCGGAGTTTTTTCATATCGAAGCCCATCAAATCCCCACTTGGACGGAAGGGACTACCCAGTTCAAACTCATTGCAGGGGAAGTCATGGGACATCGCTCCCCTGTCCCCGCCTATAGCCCGCTGTACATGCTGGAGATCAAAAGTCAGGAAAAGCAAACCCTACACTTGGGTGCGTCTCTTTTTGGAGAAAGTGGCTTATACATTCTGGAAGGCGGCATCCAAAGCGAAGGCAATCACTTTGGACCCAAGCAAATCCTGGTGGCCAAAGAAAGTTCCCTTTGCGAATTCACCATCGAAGCCAATAGCACGATTTACATTTTCGGAGGTGAGGCATTCCCGGAAGAGCGTTTTATCGACTGGAATTTTGTGGCCACCAGCAAGGAAACGCTTGCAGTAGCTAGACAAAAATGGAGGAACCAGGAGTTTGACAAGATCCCGGGAGACAGTGCGGAGTTTGTACCCTACCCGAGCTTTCAAGGCAAGTAAAAAAAGTAAGCAGTGGTCAGTCTCAGTGGGCAGGACCCAACGTCATCGCGAGGAGCAGAACTCCAAGACATGTATTTTTGGAAGGCTCTCCTGCGACGAAGCGATCTTAAAAAGTATGAAAGCTGAAGTCTGAAAGCTTAAAAAAGTATGCAGAGATCAGTCTTAGCAGG
>NZ_JBHSKS010000003.1:0-121346 GCF_042657405.1 Algoriphagus aquatilis | reverse complement strand
CAGGCAGGACCCAACGTCTTCGCGAGGAGCAGAACTCCAAGACATGTATTTTTGGAAGGCTCTCCTGCGACGAAGCGATCTTAAAAAGTATGAAAGCTGAAGTCTGAAAGCTGAAAGAAGTAGGCAGTGATCAGTCTCAGCAGGCAGGACCCAACGTCTTCGCGAGGAGCAGAACTCCAAGACATGTATTTTTGGAAGGCTCTCCTGCGACGAAGCGATCTTAAAAAGTATGAAAGCTGAAGTCTGAAAGCTGAAAGAAGTAGGCAGTGGTCAGTCTCAGTGGGCAGGACCCAACGTCATCGCGAGGAGCAGAACTCCAAGACATGGTTTTTTGGAAGGCTCTCCTGCGACGAAGCGATCTTAAAAAGTATGAAAGCTGAAAAAGTAAGCAGTGATCAGTCTCAGTGGTCAGAAAAACTGCTATCTGAGACTGGTTACTGAACACTTTCTCTGCGTTCTCTGCGCCCCTGCCTACCGGAAGGCAGGCCTGCGGTGAATTACGATTATTCAATAAAAAACCAATGGAAAAAATAACCTCAACCCTCAAAAAAAAGCTTTACAAAACTGAGATTCGCTCTTCCTCAGGAAATATCCTTATCTCCGACGAACCCGAATCTGTGGGTGGAAAAAATCTCGGATTCTCCCCTACCCAACTCTTGGCTTCCTCACTCGCTGCCTGCACTAGTGCTACGCTTCGGATGTATGCAGATCGAAAAGGCTGGGACTTGGAAGAAGTAAAACTGGAGGTCAGTCTCGAAGTCAATCGAGAAGACAACAAAACCGAAATCCACCGCAAAATCGAACTCATCGGCAACTTAGACCAATCCCAACGCGATCGGATGCTCGCCATCGCCAATGCCTGCCCCGTTCACAAAATCCTAAGTGGAACGATAGCTATTAAGACAGATTTAAAGGAAAATTAAAAGTTAGATGGATGAATTCAGAAGTCTGAAATTTTCAGCTTTCTGATTTCAGATTTCTGACTTAACTCTCTTTAACTTTTCCTCCGCGTTCTCTGCGCCTCTGCGGTGAAATAATCAAAAAAAAGCGGCCCCTTTCGAAACCGCTTTTGTGTGTGATTAGCACTTTTCTATCGGATTACTTCAGATCAAATCGATCCAAAGTCATTACCTTATTCCAAGCTGCCACGAAGTCTTTGACAAACTTCGCCTTGCCGTCTTCGCAACCATAAACCTCAGCATAAGCTCTCAGTTCAGAGTTGGAACCGAAGATCAAGTCCGCGCGGGTAGCAGTCCACTTAGGCTCGCCGGTTCTTCTGTCGCTACCTACGAATACGTTCTGCTTGTCAGAAGTTGCTCTCCAAGTAGTTCCCATATCCAGCAAGTTTACAAAGAAGTCGTTGGTCAACTTACCAGGCGTTGCGGTAAATACACCATGCTTGCTGCCATCCCAGTTTGCACCCAAAGCTCTCATACCACCTACTAGAGCAGTCATTTCAGGAGCTGTAAGGGTCAACAACTGTGCTTTGTCGATCAAAGCTTCTTCAGCTTTCACGGTGCAATCTGCTGCCATGTAGTTTCTGAAACCATCAGCCCAAGGCTTCAACCACTCGAAAGAATCCACTTCGGTTTCTTCCTGAGAAGCATCGGTACGGCCTGGAGCGAAAGGAACTGTGATGTCATATCCAGCGTCTTTTGCAGCTTTCTCGACTGCAGCGCAACCGCCCAATACAATCAAGTCAGCCATGGAGACTTTCTTGCCTCCACCTGCAGTGCTGTTGAATTCTTCCTGAATGCTAGCCAACACGCCCAATACCTTGTTCAATTGAGCAGGGTTGTTGGCTTCCCAGTTTTTCTGAGGCTCCAGACGGATGCGGCCACCATTGGCACCGCCTCTGAAGTCAGAACCACGGAAAGTAGAAGCAGAAGCCCAAGCAGCAGAAACCAACTCAGCTACGGTCAAGCCGGAAGCCAAGATGTTGGCTTTCAAGCCAGCGATATCCGCTGCATCAGCCAAAGGATGGTTTACTGCAGGGATTGGATCTTGCCAGATCAGGTCTTCAGCAGGTACTTCAGGACCTTTGTAACGGGCCTTAGGTCCCATATCGCGGTGAGTCAGTTTAAACCAAGCTCTTGCGAAAGCGTCAGCAAAGTACTCCGGATCTTCATAGAATTTTCTGGACACCTTTTCGTACTCCGGATCAAATCTCATCGACAAGTCGGTAGTCAGCATGAAAGGCTTGTGGAATTTGCCAGGAATGTGCGCGTCAGGAATGATCGCTTCAGCATTCTTTGCTTGCCACTGCTGTGCTCCTGCAGGGCTGTGTACAAGTTCCCACTCGTATTCAAACAAGAACTTGAAGTAATCATGTCCCCACTTGGCTGGAGTAGAGGTCCAAGCACCTTCCAAACCGGAAGTGATGGTATCTGCGCCGTGGCCAGTGCCATACGTGCTGTTCCAGCCTGTGCTCATCTCTTCGATAAATGCACCTGCAGGCTCAGCGCCCACATATTTGCCAGGATCAGCAGCACCGTGTGTCTTACCGAAGGTGTGTCCACCTGCGATCAACGCGCAAGTTTCCTCATCGTTCATTGCCATACGGCCAAATGTCTCACGGATTGCTTTTGCAGCCAAAAGAGGATCAGCTACTTTATTTGGTCCTTCTGGATTCACGTAGATTAAGCCCATTTCGGTAGCTCCCAGTGGATTTTCCAAAGCTTCCGGATTACGGTGAGCAACCCATTCTTTCTCAGAACCCCAATAGATATCTTGCTCAGGCTCCCATACGTCTGCACGACCGCCACCGAAACCGAAAGTTTTGAAGCCCATAGATTCCAAAGCCACGTTACCGGTCAAAATCATCAAGTCAGCCCAAGAAAGCTTTCTTCCGTATTTCTGCTTTACCGGCCAAAGGAGCAAACGCGCCTTGTCCAAGTTGGCGTTATCAGGCCAAGAGTTCAACGGAGCGAAACGCTGCGTACCTGTTCCGGCACCGCCACGTCCGTCCTGCACTCGGTAAGTACCGGCACTATGCCAAGCCATACGGATCATGAATGGACCATAGTGACCGTAGTCAGCAGGCCACCAGTCCTGAGAAGTAGTCAACACCTTTTCGATGTCTGCCTTCACTTCGGCCAAGTTCAAAGACTCGAATTCCTTCGCATAGTCAAAACCCTCATCCATTGGATTGGAAAGAGAAGAATGCTGACGAAGAATGTTCACATTCAATTGGTTTGGCCACCAATCAACGTTCTGCTGGCCCTTACCTGCTGCCGCAGCCATTGAGCCATTGTGGAAAGGACATTTGGAAATGTCGCCTCCGTTTTTGCCGTGTGTATCCATAGTATGTAGTTAAGTTAAATTGAATGATATGCGAATTTAGAAAAAGGAACTCGTATAAAAATTATTTTCCGATTGATAAAAACTATGACTCTTGTCAGGAAATGGTGGAAGCTTGGAGGTAAGGAAGTTGGGACGTTTGGAGGCAAGGAAGCTGGAATGTTTGCAAAACTCCAGACGGGGAATTTATGACATCCAGAGTGGTAAGTCTCGGAGAACATTCTCAAGGTTAATTTCCCTCAATTAAAAATTGAATTGCGCCATAAAGACCATTTGCATTAAAAAAAATCTGCGTTTTAATCTCCCACTTGGTGCACCAAAATGCTTTAGCTTTTCTCCTTGGACTTGAAAAAGTTTGATTTTTATGTAAAGGATTGAGGTTCAAGAAATGTCTATTTCTTGACCACCTTTTTCCTTTGTGTTCTTTGTGGCTAATCAGGAAAATCAAAAAGGAAAAATCAACAGCGCATGCTGGCTGACCGTATTGAAATCCCGCCAAACCCGGTTGAGTTCGGTGTGGGTTTTGGCGGCTTCCAAACCGGCAAACGGGTGCATTTTTGAATTGATCTCCCGGCAGACTTGGGTGAGTTTTCGACTAGAAATGCTTACTGATCTGAGGGATTTGTTGGAGATTTTTCCATGGATCTCCAGTTCTTGCCAGGAAATCTCAACCGCCCCGTAAAACTTCATTCTCGCCAGTTCCAGTTTGGATGCACAGGATTTTTCCAGTTTTTGGAAATAGTTCAAGTGCTTTTGATCATACTTTCGGAATTCATGTCGCTTCCAAAACGTCTCCGAAATCAACTTTTGAAGATGTTGGGTAATCCCCAGAATATTCACCGCCAAAGTCGCTTCCGCAAACTGAAGAAAGGGATAGCGATAAATCGATTCAGTTCTTGTGACTTTTTCTGGAAGGATTTCAAAAGCCCGATGTAGAGGAACTTGTAGATTTTCGGTTTTGAAGGCATGACTTCCCGTCGCGATCATGCCCATGTAGCTCCAGCCGTCGAGGATTTCCACTTCCTCTTTTTTCAGGATAAAAGCTTTTATCATGGGCTTTCCTTGATCATCCCAAAGCGCTTTTCCGTCCTCCAGCATCTCGCAATTGGCTGTAAAATGCGTCGCATGTAAAGCCCCAGAAGCATAGGTCCAACTGCCGGAGATCTCATAATGGTCTCCCTGTCGATTGGCTTTTCCGCCCACAAAACCGCTTCCTGCCAGGCAAACCTTGGGATCTGCAAAAATTTCCCGACTGACCTCTTGATCCAAAAAACCCACAAACCAACCCGCACCGGCACAGAGTGTCACCGTCCAACCCATACTCGAATCGAGTCGAGCTATTTTCTCTTCCAAGAGCAATGCCTCAGGCAAAGTCAAGCCTAGCCCATCAAATTCTGTCGGAACAAACAGCTTGAACCATTTTTCCTGATAAATCAAATCGAGCATTTCGGTACTCAGGCTGCCTTGTTTTTCGGCTTTTGGAGCCCAATCGGTATTGATCAGTTCAGTGGAAATCATGGGACAAGTTTACGAATAAAAAGACCTGCCAGGTTTTGAAAACCTGGCAGGTCAAAGGGGAAAAGAATCCAAATCACTTCTTCTTTTTCTGAGCTGCCATCCACTCCATGATGGTCACCGGACGGCCGTTGAGCATTACCGGTGAACCGTCAAAATCGGTTCGGGCGACATTGGCATGGGAATATATCCAAGACCAGTGGCCATTGTAGCGATAGTCTTTTCCACCGTAGAATCCGGTGATGTCGTATACATTGTCATAGTAGGTGAAGAAGACATTTTTAGCACCAGCTTGCTTGAGTCTGTGATACAAAGGAACTACGGTTTCATCTGGCTTGGTAGTCATGTCGTCTTTGGCATGCACAAACCACATCGGTACATTCTTGATTTTTTGCACTTGAGCATCAGAGATAAACTCATGGTTGTAAGCCAAAGCCGAGATGTATCCAGCCGCAAAGTAATCCGGATGCTCAAGGATCAATTTCAAGGACATATAACCTCCGTTTGAACAGCCTCCTACATAGATTCGAGCAGGATCTACCATCGGGTTTTTGGCTACAAAATCCTGAATCAATGCAAATACGGCAGCATTGTAAATATCATTGGTTTTACCTCGAGTCATGCCTTCTCCTGCATTCATCCAGAAAGTCGGAGTCTGTGGAGCCAACACAAATGCTCCCTCTCCAAACAGCACCTGCAACTCAGGAGAAGCATAATTGAAAGCTTTGTTGCCCATCAAAGCGATAGTCGGATCGGTTCCGCCTTCTCCTCCACCGTGCAGCCAGATGATCAGCGGCGCTTTAGTCTTTAGATTTTTTGGAGAAAAAGCTCCATAAGTCAAAGTCGTATTCTCATGGGTGAATTTACCAGTCAGGTCAAACTCATCCACGATGGGACGGATTCGGCCGGCTTCTTCGTTCCAGCTTTTCCCGGATTTCGTATGAATCACATTCACTCCGTAATCAATCCAGACATTGGAAGCTCGGTTGCCCATTCTGAGGTATTGGATACCCGATCCTAGCGGATTGACCGGACTGACGGCAAGGACCAAAGTCAAGTGAGTACCGTCATCTTTTCGGTTTCCATTTTCGTCGGAAGCATAAGTGTAAACGATACTTCGTTTGCCGGAAGCCTGCGCGGCAGGAATCTCTCCCAAAGTAGAAGATCGAGTCACAAACACTTCAAAGTCTGCTGCGCTTGTCTCCTTGGTCGGATTGGCATCATGAAGGATCACTTTACTGACTGCAGGTCCCCAGTCAAAGCCTTCGATGACCAGTTTGTATTTCCCCGTTGACGGAGGGTTGTCATTTTTCGCCCAAACCAACAGGGGAAGGGTTAAAAGGAGCAGGATTATTCGTACAGTTTTTTTCATAAAGGGTAGGTTATGGGTTTGATGGATATTGAAATGAAATTTCGGAAATGTCAGGATTAGACCTAAGAAAATTACTCGAAAGGCAAGAAGTATGGAAGCTGGGATGTAGGGAAGCATGGAAGACAAGATGATTGAAAGAGTAGCTCCAGTGCACCAACACTTCCTGACTTCCCAACCTCCTTGCTTCCCACCTCCCTTACTTCATATTTCCCTTCTTCAACTCCCTCACGGCATAATCCACCGCACGGGCAGTCAGGGCCATGTAGGTAATGGATGGGTTTTGAGTGCCGGTTGAGGTCATCGCTGCCCCATCGGTCACAAAGACATTGGGAGCAAGGTGCATCTGATTGAACCCATTCAAAAGTGATGTTTTGGGATCACGTCCCATCCGCACTCCTCCCATCTCATGAATGTCCAGCCCAGGAGCTTGCTTGCTGTCATTTTTGTAAATGTTGGTCACTCCTGCTTTGGATAGCATCTCTTCACCCTGTTCGAGAAAATCTTTGACGATTTTCTCATCATTATCATCGTAGGCGATATCGATCTGAAGCTGAGGAATGCCCCATGGATCTTTCAAATCGGGACTGAGCGATACCAGATTGGTTTCCTTTGGGATCGTCTCGCCCTGCATCATCATGGAGACCCACCAAGGTCCAGGTTCGGAATTGGCCGCTTTGAATTCCGCTCCAAAAGGTACATCCCTCGATCCTCCCCAGCCTCCACGGCCAGCAGAATAAAAGGACATATAACCCCGGAGAAAGTCCATCTCCTGTTTTTTCACATTTCGAAAATTGGGCAGCATAACTGCAGTGGGGCGACGGCCATAATAGTATTTGTCTTCAAAACCTTCAAATCTGCCTCCCAAGGTGCCCCGATAATTGTGGAAAGCAATGTATTTGCCCAAAATCCCCGAATCATTTCCCAATCCATTCGGAAAGCGACTGGAAGTAGAATTGAGCAAAATCAGATTGGTATTCAGGCAAGCGGCATTGAGAAAAATCACCTTAGCGAAGTATTCGGTAGCTTCTTTGGTCACTCGGTCTATCACCCGGACACCCGTAGCTTTACCTTTTGCCTCATCCCAAATCACTGAATGAACTACCGAATCCGGGCGGATGGTCAAGTTTCCTGTTTTTGCAGCAGCAGGCAACGTAGATGAATTAGAACTGAAATATCCACCAAAAGGACAGCCCCGATAGCATTGATTTCTGGCTTGGCATTGACCTCTACCTTGAGCCAAATGAACATCCTTTGGCTGGGTCAAATGGGCACAGCGACCAATCACAAATTTGCGGTCTCCGTAGGCCTCCAGAATCCTTTTTTGAACTTCCTTTTCCACACAATTCATCTCCCAAGCAGGAAGAAATTCTCCATCCGGGAGGGTTTCCAACCCGTCATAGTTTCCGCTGATTCCCACAAACCGCTCCACATAGCTATACCAAGGAGCAATGTCTTCATATCGAATCGGCCAATCCACGGCAAAGCCATCCCGCCCGGGACCTTCAAAATCATACTTACTCCAACGTTGAGTTTGACGCGCCCAAATCAAGGATTTCCCTCCTACCTGGTAGCCTCTGATCCAGTCAAACGGCTTGTTTTGTACATAGGGATGTTCGCTGTCTTTAACGAAAAAATGCTGGGTGTCTTCCGCATAAGCATAGCATCGATTGACCACGGGATTTTCGAGTTCATCGGCTAATGGGATTCTGTTTCGGTGAGGCATATCCCAGGCATTTGCGGTCATGGTAGGATAATCTTTCAGGTGCTCGACCTGTCGACCTCGCTCCAAAACCAGCGTCTTCAAGCCTTTTTCACACAGTTCTTTGGCAGCCCAGCCTCCTGAAATGCCAGAACCAACTACTATCGCGTCGTATTGATGAGAATTCATAGGGGTAAAATAAGAGTTTCCTCGAAGATTTTTGGGGAATTTTAGACATTAGGTAGGTCTGGAAGTTGGGAAGAATGGAGGTTTGGGATTTTGGGAGTTTGGATGAGGGGAGGATTTGAAGGTTGTAAAGTGAAAAATTGGAGTGGATTGCAAGAAAAAAACCCAAGACGGAAAATGACCTCCAGCTTGGGTTTCAAATTAGGATAGGCTGATAGCTTTACTCGTATCGCAAGGATTCGATTGGATCCAGTTTACTTGCCTTGTATGCGGGTATATATCCTGCGATTAAGCCCACCACGATACAGATCGCAAAAGAGATGATCATCCATAACCAGGGAACCAGAAATCCTCCCGGACCGATAAAGTTGGCGATGATATTGCCAATTCCGATCCCCAACATCATCCCAAAAATTCCCCCAATCACACAGATGGTAATGGCTTCAATCAAAAACTGCTGACGAATTCTAAGTGGGGTAGCTCCAAGTGCTTTTCGAATTCCAATCTCACGAGTTCGTTCAGTCACAGACACAAGCATGATATTCATCAATCCGATAGATGCCCCTAAAAGGGTAATAAACCCGATTCCAAAGCCCCCAATTCGGAGATAACCTGCTACTTCCTCCAAGCTTTCTGCAACTGACTCACTTTTTGTTAATTCAAAAGAGTCTTCTTGGGCTACTCGGTCTTGACGGATTTTCCGCATCATGCCTGTCGCCTGACCCATTTCGTAGTCGATCTTGCCCGGATCTGAGGCTACTCCTGTGATTCGATAGTTGAAAGTGCCGCGGGTATCCAACCTGGCGGCATTTTCAATAGGAATCAAAATCTGACGGTCTGCACCTTGGTCTTGGCCCACTCCGCCTTGCTTGTCCAAGACACCGATGATGGTATAGGGCCTACCAAGAAAAGTGATTTTTTGGTTAAGCGGATCTTCGCCGCTTTCGAACAGGTTTTCTTCCAGCTCTTTTCCAATGATGGCCACACTGTTGCCATATCTCACTTCCATTTGGCTGAAGTTTCTTCCTTTAGCGAGTTTGATGGCTTTGATCGCGAGGTAATTTTCATCCCCACCACGAATCCTGGTATTGGGGTTAGTCTTTTTCGAACCTCTTTTGATTTCGGCTGCACCCGTTACAGATGTAAACACGGTAGAAATGCCTATGGAAGCATATTGTTCTTTGAAACTTTGTGCTTCGCGGAAAGTGATGGATGGATACACTTTCTCTGTTTTTCCTTCCTGAACCACCCTGCCACCACTTGCTCCTTTGTTTCTGATATCGAATGAATTGGCTCCAAGTCCCGCAAAACTCTCTGCAATCTGAGCCTTGATCCCATCGATAGCGGTAAGCATTCCTACGAGCGAAGAAATACCGATGGCAATAATTGCACCCGTAAGGACTGTTCGAAGCAAATGAACCTTGACAGAATTCAGAGCTTCGCGGACATTTTCGATCAAATTCATGGATTGTTCGGTTTAGAACAGGTTTTTGAAAAGTAGCAGACTAGATTCATTAAGTATAGGAAAATTGAAGCTTAATCAAGCCAAGGTAGATAGATTTTAACAGTTTACTCAATGCATTCGATCTCCCCGCAGTTCCATGCTTTTCATCACTTCTGCTTCAAAGGTCAACCATTCTTGCCAGCGCTTGTTTACTTTTTCAGGATCTTGATACATCCTAGCCATTTCTATGAAGGTCACGTAATGACCAGCTTCAGAGATCATCAATTCGTAATAAAACTTCTGCAAGTCTTCGTCCTGAATGTTTTTAGACAGCAGTTTAAAGCGCTCACAACTGCGGGCTTCGATTAAGGCATTCAGCAGCAAATGCTCGGTCAACTGATCCATTCGGCTACCGCCTTTTTTCACAAAATCAGTCAGTCGGGTGACGTATTCATCCTTTCGCTGCCTTCCAAACTTCATTCCCCGCTTTTTCAACTGCTCCATCACCCGCTCAAAGTGCCCCCACTCCTCCGCTACTATTGGAGTCAATGTATCTACCAAGTATTCCAAATCATTGAATCTGACGATCAAGCTGATACAGGACGAAGCGGCCTTCTGCTCACAATACGCATGGTCCACCAAAATATCCTCAATCTGCATTTGCGCAATATCCACCCATCTCGGGTCGGTAGGCAGCTTGAGGTGAAGCATCTTTTGACGGGTGGTTTCTTCCCAACTCATCTTTGTTTACGATTTACGATTGGTTGATTTACGACCTTTTTGAAGTATTCTACCACTTTCCTAAAACTCTAGAACAGACATTTTCTTATCTACAAATATCTAATGTCTTGCGTCTTAAGTCTAGTGTCTTGTTTTTCAATCAAACAAATACCAAGAAATTCCCAAATCCAAGAAAGAGCGATAACCGGTGTAATCCGGCGTCACGAAATATCCCTCTTTCACCATCATCCCTGCATTGAGGTGGTTGTATTTGAAGAGCACGCGCGTTCGGTTGATCCGAAAGTCCAGAAATAAATCGAAAATCGGGTACGCATATACATTGAAGGTATTTTGCAAATGGAATTGCTGAAGTGAGGGATCATACGCTTCCGCAAAATAGGATGACCTGAATCTTGCATCAATCCCCATTTGAACCACCACATTGTTGTCAAACAAAGGGCTGTCGAAATAAAACTTGGTATTGTTAAACCAAGTTGGAATTCGGAATGCATCTGCCGCTTCTCCTGTGATTTGAGTGAAAATGACTTCGGTTTCTAGTCTGAATTTTTTACCGATATTCATTTTTGCCTCAATTGCCGGCATAATCATAAAGGCCTGCCCACTCGCTTGAGCCACCTTTCGCTCCGTGTTGAAATAGACGTAGTTATTAATTCGATTGAGCGTAAGGTTTGGTCTGAGGTGAATCGATTTGATATCGGCTTTTATCGTACCCTTGATCTGATCTACCCCGATGTTGGCAAAATCATTGTCCCAGCGGTGATGATTACTCACAAATAGCTGTTGCATGGACGTGGGTTTGTAGAGCGCCTTGGTATATTCCACATCGAGCCAAGGAGAGATAAATACTCCGTGAATTCTGAAATTACCCGGAATGAGGTATTCGCCATCGGCACTGATTTCCCATTTTTCAGAAAGTTTACCAATAAGTTCTCCACCAATAAACACCTCGTTGAACGCCTGTCTTGGCTGGGTAAAATAAGGACTGATCATCCGTCCATTTCGCAGCTTGAGGTAGGAATTGTAGTAAAAGCCTTTGAAGGTTCCTTTCAAGCCAACTTCATTTCTCCACTCCGCAAAATCATTTCTATTCAGCGTGGTGTCCGGATTGATAAATCGGTTTTTGTTAAAAAACAGGGAATCAGATGTATTTAAAAAGGAGCGAAAAACCAGATTCTGATTTTTTCGATCCAAGATATGGTAGAATTGGAGACCATTTCCCAGTTTGTATTCATGGTACAGGTGATACTCCTGTCTTAGGTCTCTTGCCTGTGAATTCTGAAGCCAAATTTTAGCGTCTTCATAGGTGAAATAGAGTGAGTTGGGGTCAACTTCCGGCGGGATGATCCCTCCGATTTCATTCACGGTATGTTTCATCCTAGAGAATGCACCCAGTAACCAATATTTCCCATTTTCAGATCGGTAATTGGTATGAAATGCATAGGCATTTTGGACCGCCATATGATCGTCTCGTTGCGCAGGATTGAGTGTTTTTCTGATCCGAAGCGTATTGAAATCGATGCCTACATTCCACCGGGGATTGATATTTCTGGCAAAAGAAACGTCGAGCATGTTTCTGTTTCCCCCTCCAAAAAACGCTGCCATTTCCGTGAAAGGAGACTTGGTATCATAAAACTTCCTTTTGGAAGGATCTCTGAAGTAAATGTCGTAGGCATGAAAGCCTGAGGTGAGGCCAATTTGCTCCGGAAGAGTATAAAAAACCGGCTTGGCCGCACTGCCTATGTTTCCAAGATCCTGGTATTTCCAAATGGATTTGGCAACAGGATCGTAGTTGTGAAAATTGTTGAGCAGTGTGTCTTGCTCAATCAGCTGAAGCCGATTTCGCTTAATGTTTTTTTCATAAAAATACAGGGTGGTCTTGGGACCATACACCTGCTTGGTACTGTCATCTAGCAGCGTGCGACGGCCCTCGGTCTCCTGTTCCTCCTGTTCAACCAGCTGCCTTCCCTGCCTAGCACCTGCAGGATTGCCAGTCCCAACCTGCGGGATAGGCCGCTGGGCAAACAGGTCCTGACTTTGGATCAGAAAAAAGAGGGTACATAAAAGGAGGGCCTTTCTAATCACCTGATGTTGAATTTTTCTCGGATATGGCGGAGTAGAGATTCCTGTTCATGAGGTGCAAATACAACCTGAATAGGCAGCGCAAAAATCGGAATTTCCTTCAATAATCCCTGTTTGGCCAAAAATTTAAGTTTGTCTGCATCTTTTTCAGTGGTGAGGATCACAGGCTTTTCGGAGACAAATCTGTCTCGGGATTGCAGGATTCGTTGAGCATCCTCCCGAGTGTAGTCATGGTGATCACCAAATGAAAACTTCTCGACGACTTTAAACGATCGCTGACAGAATTTCACAAAGAGTCGATCATCCGCCAAGCCGGAAATCAGGATGACAGTTGCATTCATTTCCTGAGCCAAACCCACTATAGGGTAAGGCTCGCCATAGCCTATCGATGAAAAATATACCGGCACTTGATCAGATGAATACTTGGCAATTTGTTCTAGGTATTCCTTCTTAACCTGCGGAGGTAAGTCTTCAGGGCACTTTGTCACCACAAGGAGGTCTGCTCGTTGGGCACCTTGCCGAGATTCCCTAAGCCTACCTGCTGGTAAAATATGGTCTTGAAAGAAAGGTTTATTATATGGAGTCAGCAGAATTTTATAATCAGAAGCGAGCCTTCGATGCTGGAAGGCATCATCTAAAATCACCAAGTCAATTTCATCAGCTATTTCCCGGATTTGATTCAAGGCATTAACCCGATCTTCGCCCACAAACACGGGAATTTCAGTCTGAAATTTGTTGAAAATCTGCAGGGGTTCATCTCCAAGTTGATCCGCTGTGCTGTCTGCTGTAGCTTGAATAAACCCTTTGGTTTTTCTCCCATAACCACGACTCAGGGTAGCAAGAGAAACTTCAGATTTTAGATTTTTGATCAAAAACTCCACCATTGGCGTCTTGCCCGTACCACCCACAGAGAGGTTGCCAACTACCAGCGTGGGAATGGGGGATTTGAAACTTTTCAGAATTCCTCTTTCATACAAGAAATTTCTACACGCCGTGATGAAGCGAAAAAGCAAGGAAAAGGGTAGTAGAAAAACTGAATACCAAGCCATCAGGCAGAATTGCTATTTTTGACCAAATAAAAGAAAAATATGGGATACCGAATCCAGGATGTGATTTCCTTTCTCGAGCAATTGGCACCTCCCGCCTATCAGGAAAGCTACGATAATGCCACGCTCATCTGCGGAAACCGTGGAGATCTACTCACAGGCATCCTCTGTACGCTGGATTGTACAGAAGATGTGGTAGAGGAAGCTATCGCCTTAGGCGCAAATTTGATCGTAGCCCACCACCCCATTGTTTTCAAAGGCCTAAAAAGTCTGACAGGCAAAAATTATGTGGAGCGGACTGTGATAAAGGCGATCAAGAAGGATATCGCGATCTATGCTATCCATACCAACCTCGATCATGTGGCAACGGGAGTTAACAAAAAAATCGCCGACCGACTTGGACTGATACAAACACAAATCCTCCAACCTAAAAAGCAACTCCTTAGTAAGCTTGAGTTTTTTGTTCCGATGGATGACAAAGATCGGGTGCTCCAAGCCATTTTTGAAGCAGGTGCAGGTCACATCGGAGAATATAAAGATTGCTCATTCCAAGTAGAAGGCTTGGGAACGTACACCGCATCAGAAAAAGCCAATCCTCACCTTGGCGAGCGCGGAATTCCTCATCAGGAGCCGGAAACAAGAATTGAAGTGATTCTTCCATCACATTTAGGGGGAAAAATCATCCAAGCAATGAAAAAAAATCATCCCTACGAGGAGGTGGCTTATTTCTTGACTACTTTGGAAAATGTCCATCAGGAGGTAGGTGCGGGGATGATCGGAGAGCTACCTGTAGGGCTATCAGGAGATGATTTTTTGAGCCATTTGAAAAGCGCAATGAACCTCCAAATCATCAAGCATACGGCACCGATCAATAGGCCAATAAAAAGGGTGGCAGTATGCGGAGGAGCAGGCATATTTTTACTTGCTGATGCCAAGCGGGCAGGTGCTGATGCCTTTGTGACATCAGATATCAAATACCACGAATTCTTCGATGCAGAGGGGCAATTGGTGCTGTGTGACATCGGGCATTATGAGAGCGAAATTTTCACAAAAGATTTATTAGCCGAATTTTTGTCACAAAATTTTCCTAATATTGCACTCTATTTGACAAAAGTAGTTACTAATCCCACATCCTACCGATAGTACATGGAAAGTACAGTAGCACAGAAACTCGAAGCTATCTACAACCTTCAACTTATAGATTCAAGACTAGATGCCATCGTAAAAGTAAGAGGAGCCCTTCCTGAAGAAGTTCAAGACCTCGAAGACGAGATAGCAGGCTACGGAACTCGACTCGAAAAATTCAAAAGAGATATTGAAGCTTTTGAGGATGACATCAAGCGGTACAAGGAAAACATCAAAGAATCTGAGAAACTGATCAAAAAGTATCAGGAGCAACAGATGAATGTTCGCAATAACCGCGAATACGATGCGATCACCAAAGAACTTGAATTGCAAGATCTTGAAATTCAAGTATCCAAAAAGAAAATTTCGGAAGCCGGAGTAAAAATTGACAGCAAGAAAGCAGATCTTGAGGAGTTGTCTAATTTGATGAAAGACCGTCAAAAGGATCTTGATCTGAAAAAAGACGAGCTCTCCACTATCGTAGCTGAAAGCGAATCGGAAGAATCAAAACTCAGAGCTGAAAAAGAAAAAGCGGCTAAGAAAGTAGAAGATAGACTCATCAAATCCTACACTAAAATCCGAGCTAATGCTAAAAATGGATTGGCAGTAGTAATGGTAAAAAGAGGTGCTTGCGGAGGTTGCTTCAACACTGTACCGCCTCAAAGACAAGCAGATATCAGAGAAAAGAAAAAGCTCATTGTCTGCGAACATTGCGGAAGAATCCTGGCAGGTGTTGAAGATGAAATTGAAGACGAAACTGTAAAGACAAAGCGAAGAACCGCTAAAGCATAACTAACAAAAAGGTCTCTGAAAATTCAGAGACCTTTTTGTTTGCAAACAATTTTGCCTTTTCGGACTTTTTATACCTATATTCAAAGCGATGAAAAAGTTGGCAATATTGGTAGTTCTGACATTATGCTGCTTCACGGGATTTGCTAAAGATCCTGAGTCGAAAACTTTTTTGGCACTTTTTAAGTCTTCCGAATTAAAAGAACATAAGACCAATATCAAGTCGATTGAAAATCAGTTTTCTCCTTTCTTCTCGACCAAAACCTACGATGGTAATTCAGAATTGGCACTGATTATCGAAATTCCATCTTGTGAATTTGATGCATGCTTCTTGGGAGAGTTTTTGGTCAATCTTGGAGACGGACAAAAAGTTCAACTTCAAAATCTGGCATTCAGATTATTCGATCTTTCAGAAAACCAACTGCTACACCAAACCTACCTTGCCATGTACGAGGAAAGCCTTCTCCAAAAGAAGAAAACTTCCAAAGCTACAAAAGCTACTTCACAGCCCTGAGGTGCTCCTGATCATTGAATTTTTTGACTTCAAACACATCATCCTCAGACTCTTCCAATAAATAAAGACACAAATTATTGTGCTCGTATTGGTCCATGTCCCTCAGGTCAGTTTTCAGAATCAAACTCAGGAAAATCCTCATCGCCCGTCCATGCATGCAAACTAGGATTGTTTCTCCTGGTCCTGAAAGCACAATATCAATCCCTCTTTTCATCCGTATTGCTACAGTATTTGGACTTTCCCCTCCAGCGATGGCATAGTCCAAGTTACCTTGCTGCCACTGGTGGAGCATGTGTCGGTAATACTCCCCTTCCTCAGGAGTCATCGGCGTACCTTCATAATCTCCCCAAGAGATCTCATTGAGTTCGCTCAAAGCTCGGGTAGAAATCCCCAGATCAATAAAACCTTGGATAGATTGCTTGGTCCGAATCAAGGCAGTATGGTAAATCTGGTCAAATTCAACTTCCTTATACGCTTCAAAAAATGCCTGAGCCTGGGCTCTTCCTGTAGCATTGATCGGAGCATCTATACCACTTCCTTGAACTACTCCTTGAAGGTTGTAATCAGTTTGTCCGTGTCTGACGAGGTAAATTTTTTTTCGGTTCAAGTTTCTTTATTTTTGTCCAAAGCCCAAATAAACTTCATTTAGCCCAGATATTAATGGTTTTTGTGAGCATTCCCACCCTTGAGCAATTGAATACCACACGGAGACCTTCTATGGTGGATCATCTGGGGATTGAATTCACTGCGATCGGAGAAGATTTTTTGGAAGGCAAAATGCCCGTAGACCATCGAACCATCCAACCTTATGGCTTGTTACACGGGGGTGCTAGCGTTGCTTTGGCTGAAACTCTTGGTAGCGTGGCAGCTTCATTGACTTTAGATTTGGAGAAGCAAGTATGTGTGGGATTGGAGATCAATGCCAACCA
The DNA here is from genome assembly GCF_042657405.1 of Algoriphagus aquatilis. NCBI lineage: Bacteria > Pseudomonadati > Bacteroidota > Cytophagia > Cytophagales > Cyclobacteriaceae > Algoriphagus > Algoriphagus aquatilis. The sequence continues at coordinate 104,607 of NZ_JBHSKS010000003.1, read as the reverse complement.
TCTCAAATCAGTAAAAGAAGGGCAAGTAAAAGGCGTAGCAAAACCTGTTCACTTGGGTAAATCCACTCAAGTTTGGGAAATTAAAATCTACAACGAAGCCGAACAATTGTGCTGTATCAGCAGGATTACGATGGCGATTTTGGATAAAAAATGAATTTGACCGAGACGATTACTTCTATAACTCAAGAAGAGACTATCAAATCCCTGGTCTTTCATGGGCTTCAATCGGGAGGTGCTTTTGCCCTTTGGAGAAAACCAAAAACCCAGACCATCGAGTTTATTCTGGATGAAAATCAAGAAACCCATCGAATCGGACTTACCTTGGAAGAATTGCCAGCAGGTTTTGTGGTGCATCCGTTTGCGGATCAGGAGGACAAAAAAGCCTTTTTCATTCAAGCCAGCCAGTATTTCAAATTCAATCTGGAAGAACCCATCTCGGCCGAGGAACTTCCGGTTTGGTTACAATCCAGTATCAGTCAACTTGATGGCAGCACAGAAAAAGTAGAAAAACTGCTGAGAGTTCGTTCGGTTGGCTCAACCAAAACACCTATTCAAGGATCTAGTAAAGAGTCATTTATCCAACTTGTTGATCAAGGTATTGAGGCTATTTCCTCGGGAATACTTGAAAAGATTGTACCTGCAAGAACCAAAGTACTTGACCTTCCCAAAGGATTTGACCTTGGGAAAACCATATTGAAACTTATCCAGTCCTACCCCAATTCCTTTGTCAATTTCTTCCACATTCCTCAGGTTGGAACTTGGATGGGAGCAAGTCCTGAAGTATTGATCGAAACCAAAGGTGACTTTTTCTACACCATGGCTTTGGCGGGAACGCAAGCTGCGCAAGGTGATAATCCGCTCAAAGCTGCTGCCTGGACGCAAAAAGAAATCGAAGAGCAAGCATTGGTCTGCCGCTATATTGTGGATTGCTTCAAAAAGATCCGACTCAGAGAATACGAAGAGCACGGTCCCAAAACCGTTTTGGCTGGAAATCTTCTTCACCTTAGAACTGACTTTAAGGTGAATATGAAAGCTACCGGTTTTCCGCAACTCGGCTCAGTGATGCTAGACTTACTTCACCCTACCTCCGCGGTATGTGGTATGCCGAGAAAAGCCGCACATGAGTTTTTACAGGAAAATGAAAGCTTTGACCGAAGCTTTTTCGCAGGATTCTTTGGACCTGTCAATATCGAATCAGAAACCTCCATTTATGTCAATCTTCGTACGGCTAATTTTCAGGAAAATCAGGTAATCCTCTTTGCCGGAGCCGGAGTGACCGAAGATTCAGATCCCGAAAAGGAATGGGAGGAGACAGAAATGAAGTGTGAAATCATCGGCAAATTCATCAAACATCCAAGCGCTTGATCATACAGCCCATTCTCGATCTGGTGGCCATCTGCGCCCAAAAAGGAATCCAAAACGCCATTCTTTCTCCGGGTTCACGTTGTGCACCTCTTACTTTGGCATTTGCCAGACATCCTGAGATCCACTCAAGGACGATCTCTGACGAGCGGTCTGCGGCATTTATTGCCCTGGGAATGGCACAACAACTGGGGCAACCTGTGGTGTTGGTGTGCACTTCAGGGTCAGCAGCTTTGAATTATTTTCCGGCGATTTCGGAAGCCTTTTTTCAGCAGATTCCATTACTCATTTTGACAGCGGATCGTCCTGCTGAGTGGATCGATCAATGGGATGGACAGACGATTTTCCAGGAAGAAGTCTATGGCAAGCATGTGAAAAAGACCTATCGATTCCCTGATTCTTTTGAGCAAAAGGATCAAGTTTGGCATGCCGGGCGAATCGTGAATGAAGCGATCAACTTAAGCAAGCAATTTCCAGCAGGACCAGTCCACATCAATATTCCACTTCGAGAGCCATTTTATCCTACTGAGGGAGAAAAGTTTGAATACCCCGAAAAACCGAGAGAATTCACTACAGTTTCCAGCCAAAGCCAACTTAGTGAAGAAAGTCTTAGGCACATTAAGAACCGACTTCAGGAAGTCAAGCGTTTGATGGTCGTTCCAGGTCAGCAAAAACCAAATCCCCAACTTCAAACCCTGCTCGATCAGCTTGCTAAAAGTAAAAATGTGGTGGTCGTAGCCGATACGATTTCCAATCTCCAAGGAGAGCAGAGCATATCCCTTCATGACCATTGGTTGGCGAATGAAAACCTTCATGGGGAATTGGCGCCGGATCTGGTGATTTCATTTGGCAAATCGGTGATTTCCAAATCGCTCAAGCAATTCCTCAGAAAGCAGGAAATATCCCATTGGCACATTCAGCCCGATGGCCAAGCTAAGGATACTTACCAGCAATTGACTCGGGTATTGGCTTGTTCGCCGATGGGCTTTTTCACTTGGCTTTCGCAAAACCTTCCGAATCAGGATAGCGACTTTGCTCAAACATGGATGAGTTTGGAGAAAAAGGTTCAGGCTGCTTTGCCCGGAGTTTTCGAATCGGTAGAATTTGGTGAATATCCGGCTTTGTATAACCTCCTGAAAAAAATCCCTCCCTTTTCGAAAATCCACCTGGCCAATTCCATGGCGGTGCGCTATTCGAATTTTCTAGGGAAACGAAATCAGGAAATCATTTGTAACCGAGGTACAAGTGGAATTGACGGAAGTAACAGTACAGCAGTAGGATGCACGTTTACGACCAAAGAACCGGTTACTTTGATCACGGGTGACATGGCGTTTTTCTACGACAGAAATGCCTTTTGGCACAACTACGCCATGCCTAACCTGCGGATCGTGATTTTGAATAACCATGCAGGTGGAATTTTTAGATTGATCGATGGTCCTGCCAAGCAGCCTGAACTGGAAGAATTTTTTGAAACACGGCAAAAGCTCAATGCCTCTCATTTGGCAGCGGAGTTTGGCTTTGAGTATCAGTTGGTAAAGAATCAGGAGGAATTGGAAAAAGCCCTGGCTAACTTCTACGAACCAAGCTTAAAACCCAAAATCTTGGAAATCGAATCCTCCAGTCCTAAGAATGCCGAGATATTGAAGAAGGTGAAGGATATAGTGAAAAGGGTAATTGAGGAGTAAAAAGACCCTAGACTAAAGACATTAGATTCAAGACTGAATCCAATCCATAGGCTAAAATACTTTTCAACATCCCTTTACATTTAAAGAAAAAATGTAGTAGACAATTTGGGAGGCTTTGGAATCAAGAAGACCTTTGGATAAACAAAATTCTTAATTTTCTAAATCCACTTAATGGTTTAAAAATCAATAACTATCGGGAGAAGTGCTTCTCCCGATTTTTTGTATGAAATAAATCATTAGTCCCAACTGGCCGATTTCAAAGAAAGTCATCGGTACGAGTCCGAATACCACTCCAAATCCTGAAAAAATCAGAATCCCTGCGATCAAACCTAGGGCACCAATGACCTGGCCTAGTCCATATTTCAGATTTTTATACCCAAAATAACTTGCTCCAAGAAAAGCATAGCCCAAGCCAAATGCTTCAAACTTAATCCAGTAATAATCCTCGATACTGAGAAGGGAGGTATGCAGCGCAATCAAATCTGCTGAATACATCAACAGATTAAAACCGATCATGACCCAAAGGGCGATTTTCAAATACTTGTTTGGATAAAATCGCTCTAATCCGAGCAATCCAAGCAAGAAGCCAACATAGCTAAAAAAGGTGATCAATTTCACTCCAGTAAAGCCTGTTTTATCGGATACAAAACCATCTTCTATCCATTCATATTCCCAACCGATTTCAAAAAAAGCAATGAAAAAATAGAGTAAGCCCGAAGCGAATGCGAAGTACAGATAGGATGGCACTTTCCTCTCCTCATCGGTAAAACTACTTTTCACTTCTTCCCATTGAAAATCCAAGGCCTCAAAAAGCGCCTTGATTGTGTAACTTCTCGGAGTCACTTCTCCTGCTTCGATCCGCTGAATGGTGCGGACGTTCAAGTTGCATTTTTCGACCAGCTCCTCTTGTGTGAGCCCTTTGGCTTTTCTCAGTTCTGAGATTTTCTTGCCAAGTTCTGGTTGCTTCATTGTAAAGTGAGTTTTTGATTTGACCATGGCAAGATCTCAGATTAGATTTTTTGTTGGACCGAAATGAGGGCGGAATTAACCCGACATTTGGACGGCATTTATTCAAAAATAGGTTTTTCGGCTTCTATCAAGTCTTTTTCTTTCAAATCATCTCCAGAACCTTACACAAAACCGGGTTCCGATTTTCGGGCTTCCAAATCACGGAAAGCTCCGTAAACTTTGAAATTCCCGGGATTTCCATAAAACGCACCTTCAAATCATACCCTTTCTGTAGGGAAGTGGGGACTATGGCGACTCCTAAACCATTTTCCACCAAGCGGAAAATCGTCAAGGCATGCACAGACTTGTGCTTGATCTTCGGCATAAATCCCGCATCCCGACAAATGCCCAAAATCTGTTCGTAATAATAATTCGAGTAATCCGAGGAGAAAAGTACAAATGAATCAGCTGCAAATTGTCCAACACTTTTAAAGGATTTAGCCTGAATGGGATGATCTGAAGGAACTACCAAAGAAAACGTATCCCGGAAAACTGACTTCATTTCCAAGTCCTCAGGCACTGAAGCTAATCGCACAAAGCCCAGGTCCAGCTTGTCTTTCTGGATCATTTCAACCTGCATCTGATTACTCAGTTCTTCCAGGCTTGTGGTGATTTTAGGTAACAGTGAGTTCAGTTTTTTCAATAAATCCGGAAGCACCTGATTGGACGCCGAACCCAAAAACCCGATTCGCAATTCTCCTTCCCTACCTGCGGCAATTTCCAACAACTGTTGCTTGGTGCTTTCCAAGTGATTCAAGACAAAATCCACTTCTCCTTTTAGGAACGCTCCGGCAGCAGTCAATTCCACATGTTTTTTATCCCGCTCAAAAAGCTGAACTCCCAACTCCTCCTCCAGCTGCTTGATCTGCCTACTGAGTCCGGGTTGAGAGATAAACAGCCGCTCGGCGGCTTTTCGATAGTTCAATTCCTCGGCCACTGCCTGGAAATAACTCAAATGTCTCAGTTCCATTGATGCCTTTCAGTTATCATTTAGTGACAATAATAGTATCAAAAAGCATCAAAAGGAAGAGGTAATTTTACTGTTCCAGACCTGTCAGGTTTTGAAAACCTGACAGGTCTTACATCAAAATACCATGAATATCTTCCGCTACGGACAAGACACACTCACCGCTTCACTTGCACTTGGATTGGCAAAAAAAGAGATCAAAGGAATACTTAGTCCTGAAACCATTCGAAAAATCCAGAATTCTGCCGCGGCGGTCGAAAAAATCGCCCTAGGCGAAGCCATCGTCTATGGGATCAACACCGGCTTTGGACCACTTTGCACCACCAAGATTTCGGCAGCAGACACCAAAACTCTGCAGGAAAATCTCCTGAAAAGCCATGCGGTCGGAGTCGGAGAACCTGTAGACCTCGAAATCTCCAAACTGATGATGGTACTGAAAATCCACGCCTTGGCACAGGGTTTTTCAGGAATCCGTTTGGAGACCGTAGTACGGATTATCTGGATGCTGGAAAATGATATCATTCCGGTGGTTCCGATTCAGGGCTCAGTAGGAGCTTCAGGTGATCTAGCACCGCTATCCCATTTGTTTTTACCCTTGATTGGGTTGGGCAAAGTTCACTTCCATGGAAAAGTAGAGCGGACCGAAACCGTTCTGGCCCAATTCGACAAAAATCCACTCCATCTTGGTCCCAAGGAAGGATTGGCCCTGATCAACGGCACCCAGTTTATGGCCGCCCATGGAGTGAAAGTGGTAGAGCGAATGCACAACCTGCTCACCCATGCCAGCATCACGGGTGCCATGATGATTGAGGGATTGATGGGTTCGGTCAAACCCTTTTCTCCCGAGCTTCATCAGCTCCGCCCTTATGCAGGAAATAAGCATGTGGCCCAAACAATCCTAAACCTGTTGAAAGACTCAGAAATCGTCGCATCACATCTTCACTGTGCGCGGGTTCAAGATCCTTATTCCCTCCGATGTATGCCGCAGGTTCATGGGGCTAGCTGGAATGCTTATCACCATCTGAAGGAAACGCTCGAAATTGAAATCAATTCGGTAACAGACAATCCGGTGGTTTTTGATGAAACGCACACCATTTCCGGAGGCCACTTTCACGGACAGCCCATTGCTTTGCCTTTGGACTATGCTTGCCTTGCTGCATCCGAAATAGGAAATATTGCAGACCGTCGAATCTACCTTTCCATCGAAGGAGATACTCCTGGGGTGCCCAAACTTTTGCTAAAAGAAACAGGCCTCAACTCAGGATTGATGATTCCTCAATATACCACAGCGGCTTTGGCTTCGGAAAATAAAGGACTTTGCTTTCCTGCTTCGGCAGATTCCATTCCTACTTCACTGGGACAGGAAGACCATGTCAGCATGGGAAGTATCAGTGCCAGAAAGGCCCTTCGTGTGATCGAAAATGTGGAAAAAATCCTTGGAATCGAGTTGTTTTATGCGGCACAGGCCATGGACTACCACGCACCATTGAAGTCCGGAAAAATCATGACCGCTATTTACGAGCGGGTAAGAAAGGCTATAGAACCGGTGGTTTCTGATAGGATTTTGTACGAAGATATGGAGACCGCCATTGAGTTGGTAAAAAGCGGAGAGTTGGTAAGTCTAGCCAAACAGGTGGCCGATCAGGAAGGATTGGCTTTCGAAACGGAATGGAGTGAGATTTTTAACTATTAAAATTTTCCACAGATTGACACAGAAAAAGCCACAGATTTTCACGGATTTTGAATCTGTGGCTATCTGTGATTTTTTCTGAGAAAATCAGTGGGAAACAATAACATGAAAAAGCTAAAACTAATCGGCCCGATCACCCAAGTCCTGACTTTGGACCACCTCCCGCTCAAAGGAGCTTTGGTAGACGATCAATTAGAAATCGTTGAACATGCAGGTATTCTGATTGAAGGTGAAAAAATTCGGCAGGTTGGAAACTGGGAAAACCTTGTCCAGCAATTTCCTGAATCTGAAATTTTTGAGCTAGAAGGTGATTTTGTAGCCATGCCAGGATTGGTCGATAGCCATACGCACATCTGTTTTGGTGGATCGAGGGCCAAGGATTTTGCCATGCGAAATGCCGGAAAAACCTACCTCGAGATCGCCCGAGCCGGAGGTGGAATCTGGGATACGGTCACCCAAACCCGAAAACTCAGCCTATCCGAATTGGCTAAAATTACTGCTAATCATGCCAATCGACACCTTTCCGAAGGAGTGACAACCATCGAAGTGAAAAGTGGGTATGGGCTTTCTGTAGAAGAGGAGCTTAAAATGCTCCGAGCTATTCAAGCGGCAAATCGATCCACTTCAGCCGATTTGATCTCTACCTGCCTAGCGGCGCACATGAAGTCTCGGGATTTTTCCGGTTCGAATTCGGAGTATTTGGAGATGATATCAGCAGCGCTTTTTCCCATCCTGAAAAAAGAAAAGCTGACTAATAGGATCGATGCTTTTGTAGAGAAAAGCGCCTTTTCACCTGAAGAAATCGCCCCCTACTTCCAACATGCGAAAGAGGAAGGCTTTGACATCACGGTTCATGCAGATCAATTTTCAACAGGTGGATCAAGAGTTGCTGTAGAATTCGGCGCCCAGTCAGCTGATCATTTGGAAGCTTCCGAAGATAGAGAAATCCAGCTTTTGGCACAATCAAACACTATCGCGGTGGCGCTTCCGGGTGCTTCCATTGGATTGGGTTGTGCCTTCACTCCCGCCCGAAAACTTCTTGACCAAGGTGCTGCATTGGCCATAGCCTCCGACTGGAATCCAGGTTCGGCCCCGATGGGAGACCTGCTCGCACAGGCTTCCATTTTGGCCACATTCGAGAAACTCAGTACCGCAGAGGTGTTGGCAGGAATTACCTTCCGTGCAGCAGCTGCCTTGGGCCTGAATGATCGGGGAAAATTGGCTAAAGGTCAATTAGCTGATTTTATCCTTTTTCCTACCTCGGATTATCGGGTGATTCTATATCAGCAAGGGAAGATGAAGCCGGTAGAAGTGTGGAAAAATGGCCAAAGATATTAGACATTAGACACAAGACTTAAGACCTGAAATCAGGCATTATCGAGTAGTTAAGTGTCGTAAATCGTAATTCAAAAATCGAAAATCCCATGTCTTTTCAAGATCAACTTATACAAGGAATCCCTGCAGTTTTACCTCCCAAGAAGGACAGGAATCCTGCCATTTCGCATGCGCCAAAGCGGAAGGACATGCTTTCTCCAGAAGAGAAAAAACTGGCTCTAATAAATGCCTTGCGCTATTTTCCAAGAGAATGGCATTCCGAATTGGCTATTGAATTCTTAGAAGAACTGAAGGAATACGGTCGCATCTACATGTATCGCTTCATGCCGGATTACCCTATGTGTGCGAGGCCGATTTCCGAGTATCCCGCCAAATCTAAACAGGCCGCAGCGATCATGCTGATGATCCAAAACAACCTTGATCCTGCGGTTGCGCAGCATCCCGAGGAACTGATCACCTACGGCGGAAATGGGGCCGTATTTCAGAATTGGGCTCAATACCTGCTTACCATGAAGTACCTCGCGGAGATGACTGATGAGCAAACGCTCCATATGTATTCAGGGCATCCCATGGGGCTTTTCCCATCATCTACAGAAGCGCCACGCGTCATCGTGACCAATGGCATGATGATCCCAAACTACTCCAAACCCGACGATTGGGAGCGATTCAATGCGCTTGGAGTCACCCAATATGGGCAGATGACGGCAGGTTCGTACATGTACATTGGCCCTCAGGGAATCGTCCACGGGACTACTATTACAGTCATGAATGCTTTTCGAAAAAAATTGGGACCCGGTCAATCTTCCAAAGGGAAGCTTTTCCTCACAGCCGGACTGGGTGGTATGAGTGGCGCCCAACCAAAGGCTGGAAATATCGCCGGTTGCGTGACTGTTTGCGCAGAGGTCAATCCGGCAGCAGCCAAAAAGCGGCATGAGCAAGGTTGGGTAGATGAGTTGGTCGAAAACTTAGATCAACTGGTTGAAAGGGTGAAACAAGCAAAAGCTCAAGAAGAGGTGGTTTCCATTGCCTTCTTGGGCAATGTGGTAGAGGTTTGGGAACGATTTGATGCCGAAAATATTTATGTTGAACTTGGTTCAGATCAAACCTCTCTACATAATCCTTGGGCGGGAGGCTACTACCCTGTCGGGCTCTCTTTCGAAGAATCCAATCAACTGATGGCAGAAAATCCGGGAGCCTTCAAAGAAAGAGTTCAAGAATCTCTCCGTAGACAAGCTGCTGCAATCAATCGTCATGGAGCTAAAGGAACTTACTTTTTTGATTATGGAAATGCCTTTTTGCTCGAAGCCTCAAGGGCCGGTGCTGAGGTTATGGCCGAAAACGGAATTGAATTCCGCTATCCTAGCTATGTGCAGGATATTTTGGGACCGATGTGCTTTGATTATGGATTCGGGCCATTCCGCTGGGTTTGTACCTCTGGAAAGACCGAAGACCTTCAAAAAACCGATCAGATTGCCGCTTTGGTTTTGAAGAAACTCATTAAAAATGCCCCGGATAGTATTTCCCAACAGATGCAGGATAACATTACTTGGATCGAGGAGGCAGAAAACAATAAGTTGGTGGTAGGTTCTCAAGCCCGAATCCTATATGCCGATGCGGAAGGTCGAGCGAAAATCGCAACCGCTTTTAACCATGCGATTGCATCCGGCGAAATCTCGGCACCGATTGTCTTGGGCAGAGATCATCATGATGTAAGCGGAACAGATTCCCCTTATCGAGAAACGAGTAACATCTACGATGGAAGTCGATTTACGGCCGATATGGCCATTCAAAACGTAATCGGAGACAGTTTCAGGGGTGCCACATGGGTCTCCATCCACAACGGTGGCGGAGTGGGTTGGGGCGAGGTGATCAACGGAGGCTTCGGATTGGTTTTGGACGGAAGTCAAGAAGCGGAAGGAAGGCTAAAATCCATGCTTTTCTATGATGTCAACAATGGAATAGCGCGAAGAGCCTGGGCGAGGAATTCAGGTTCGATGGAAGCGATTCAGCGGGAAATGGACCGGACTCCGGGATTGAAAGTGACAGTTCCGGAATTGGTAGATGAAGATGTTTTCTTAGGATTAATATAATAACCTATAAACTCTATAGGTTTATTGTATTTTAGATTGTATTCTTGTAATCAGATTTCTATTAAAAACCTATGAACCTTCACCAAAACCCATCTCCTTATCACTGGTCCGGTCGAAAATCCGATCAACTCGATTATTGGCATCAAACTATTCAAACTATTTCAAGTTTAGACCTAGCGCAAACCTCGGAAAGGAAAGTCGGAATACTAGGCTATGCCGGTGAGGAGGGTGTCATCCGTAATCAAGGACGTCTCGGAACATTAGAAGGACCTGCTGCTATCCGTAAAATGCTGGGTTCGGTGGCTTATCACCTTCCCGAAAACCTACCACTTTTGGATTACGGAGATATTTTCACCATCAATCAAGATTTGGAAGAATCTCATGAGGCAATCTCTCAAATCACTCTTGACCTGTTAAAAAGTCACCATTTCCCGGTTCTGCTGGGAGGTGGACATGATTTGGCCTATGCCCACGGTCGTGGAGTGCAAAACTATATTGCTGAAAAAGGGGAAAAACTCGGTATCATCAATCTCGATGCGCACTTTGATTTGAGACCCTTGGCCGATGGCAAAGCCCACTCCGGTTCGCCTTTCCTTCAGTTGGCCCAAGAGTTTCCGAACAACTTTCACTACCTCGCTTTGGGAATTCAGCGTGCCGCCAATCCCAAATCACTCTTCCAGACAGCTGAAAAACTCAACGCCCGATACCTAGTCATGGAAGACTTCCGACTCAACAATTGGGAGTACATCGAGGAGCAAATTATCTGGTTTTTAGACTCGGTCAACAAGGTGTATCTGAGCATTGACCTGGATGGATTTTCTTCCGCTTTTGCACCCGGAGTGTCTGCCCCATCCCCCATGGGTTTTAATCCTCAGATCGCTTTCAAGGTCTTTGAACTGATCGCCAAAAGCAAAAAATTGATCAGCTTGGATGTGGTCGAACTCAACCCTAAATACGATCAGGACAATGCCACGGCAAGGCTTGCGGCAAGGGCAATTGAGTATATTTTAAGAAAGGTTTTTGGTTGAAAAAACAAACAGACTTTTTCCATCGAAGAATGAATATTTAAAAAAAAAAGAGGCTGAATTCATAAAATTCAACCTCTTTTTTTACTTTATATCAATCAAGGTATCCACTTGATATTCTTAAAGTTGGGCTTTCTCTTTTCAAGAAATGCATTACGCCCTTCTTTGGCCTCTTCTGTCATGTAAGCCAGACGCGTTGCCTCTCCTGCGAAGACCTGCTGACCGACCATACCATCGTCGGTTAGGTTCATCGCAAACTTGAGCATTTTGATCGAAGTCGGCGACTTGGCAAGGATCTCCTGAGCCCATTCATAGGCAGTATCTTCCAGTTCGGCATGAGGGATCACGGCATTCACCATCCCCATATCGAATGCATCCTGAGCAGAATAATTTCGACCTAAAAAGAAGATTTCGCGAGCTTTTTTCTGTCCGACCATTTTGGCTAAATAAGCCGAACCATACCCTCCGTCAAAGCTCGTCACATCGGCATCAGTCTGCTTGAAAATCGCATGCTCTTTACTCGCCAAAGTCAGGTCACACACCACATGCAAACTGTGCCCTCCTCCTACGGCCCAACCCGGAACTACCGCGATCACCACCTTTGGCATAAAGCGAATCAAACGCTGCACCTCTAGGATATTCAAGCGATGGTATCCATCCTCACCCACATAGCCTTGATGACCTCTGGCACGCTGATCGCCTCCTGAGCAAAAAGCCCACCCCCCATCTTTTGGAGAAGGTCCTTCTCCGGAAAGCAAAATCACGCCGATGGAAGTATCCTCTTGTGCATCATAGAAGGCGTCATACAATTCTGCTGTGGTTTTTGGACGAAAGGCATTGCGGACTTCAGGGCGGTTGAAGGCAATTCGAGCCACGCCATTACACTTTTTGTAGGTGATATCTTCGTATTCTTTGGCAGTAATCCAGTTGATCATGATCGTTTGGTTTAAAAATCACATTTTTGTGCAAGTTAACCCTCTCCTGCGGAATTTGTTACTTGGATAAACGCTTTCTAACCGCTTCCTACCCGATGTTTCGACTCCATTTTGAGAATCAAGTCTATTCCCTAGCAGAAGATTTTGAGGTAAATCCAAAAGAATTGCCTGATTATGTAAAAGCCGCTTTTTCCTTTTGCAAAAGCTGGTTGATAGGAGAAAAAACCTTTTCCCAATCCACTTCCGGCTCCACCGGAATTCCTAAGCAAATCTCAATTTCCAGAGAACAAATGGAGGCAAGTGCAAAAGGGACAGGATCTTTTTTTAAAACTGACTCAAATTCAATACTTCTTTGTTGCCTGAATCCAGCTTACATCGCAGGAAAAATGATGCTGGTGAGGGCGATGGTTTGGAACTGCGAAATCCATCTGGTGGAGCCAAGTTCTAACCCACTAAGCAAAGTCAAGAGTGATTTTGATTTTGTCGCCATGGTTCCCTTGCAAGTGCAGGCATCCTTGGAAGATGAAAATAGCCTTCAAAAACTCAAATCCATCCAGCATCTGATCATCGGAGGAGCTCCCATTTCTGCAAAGTTGAAAGCCAACTTGGTGGAAAACGGAATCAAAGCCTGGCAGACCTTCGGAATGACCGAGACAGTATCTCACATCGCACTAGCTGAAATCGGAAATAAAGAACTGCTTTATCAAACTCTTCCCGGAGTAGAAATAGGCCAAGATTCCCGAGGTGCGCTTTGGATCAAATCGGAAATGAGTGGCCCTGATCCTATTCAAACCAACGACCTGATTGAACTTCGGTCAGAAACTTCATTTATTTGGCTGGGGAGGGTGGATTTTGTGGTTAATTCGGGCGGTATCAAGCTTTTTCCCGAACATATCGAGCAAAAAGCTGAGGAAGTAATCGAAGAGATTTTTCCTGGAATTTCTTATTTCTTCTTTGGAGAAAAATATGAACTACTTGGAGAAAAACTGGTGCTTTTTTTGGAAACAACAGCTAGCAGTAGCCGAGTAAAAATACTTAAAGACCGACTGGCCGATGTTTTGGGAAAATACGAACTCCCAAAAAAAATCTATTTCAGCCCAAAATTTGCCAGAACTGAAAGCGGTAAAATCAACAGGCTTCACACCTTCAATTCTCAATGATAAATATTCTTTTAATTCTGACTCTTTCGCTAGCTGTATTGACACCCCAGACTCTGAGCAATCCAAAGCTGGACATTCAAATCAATCACGCCAAATCTGACAAAGGAATGATTCGGGTGTTGATTTTTTCTAAAGAAACCGGTTTTCCTGACCAGCCTGCCAAAGCTTTAAAAAGCCTTTCGATCCAGCCTAAAAACAAGGCTGGACTCCTTTCGATTAGCGACCTTCCTACTGGAAAATATGCCGTTTCGGTCATTCACGACGAAGACAATGACGGCAAACTAACCACCAATGCAGTGGGATATCCTATTGAGAAATTCGGCTTTTCAAATAATCCCAAGGTATACTTCAGCCCGCCTAGTTTTGAAAAAGCATCTTTTGAACTAGGTTCAGAGCCACAGCGGATTCAGATTGAGTTGCGTTAATCGATATTTCTCAACCAACCGGTAATTGAAATTCTTTCTTTTTTGGTCGGTAAAACCTCATGAGGAATCTCTGCACTTAAGAATACCACCAATCTTCCTCCAAGAGGCAAAACATCTTCCACTTTTTCAGAGCCGTCTTCCTGAGGAAAGTACATCCGAAGCGCTCCTTCATCTTCCGCTGACCATGAGTCATTGAGGTATACGATCACGGTAACTACTCTGTGAGGCACCGCATGAAACTGATCTAAATGCTTCTTGTAAAATGACCCAATTGGATATCTGGCAAAATGTCCTTCAAATGACCGCAGTCCCAAAAAGCAGCGCTGATTGAGTACCTGCCGGATTTGATCAATTTTTTCCCAGTAAGCTCCCTGAAGAGGACTCAAGTTTTCCTGATCCATCCAAAGGACTTCATCGCTTCGGATTTCGGTTCGCACCTGCTTTTGACCTCCCTTTCCTACAGCAGCATGGCGAAACATCCCTTTATCCAAAAGCTCAGTCTGTTCTTTTAATAGGGCTATTCTAAACTCCTCATCTATAAAATCATTGATGATCACGTAGGAATTTTGGTAAATCTCAGCGCTGATGTGATCCAGTACTTCTTCCATATTGGGTGGTTTGGCTTGCAAAATAACCACTTAATTGCCCGAAAAACCATACTTTTGTCCCTGTTATGACTATGAATTCCTCCAAAACAGCTCTCACCGGAATCGTGCTTGAATACGATTCAGGCATTGTTCCACCACCTTACAGCCATGTATTCAGACTCGCCTTGGATTGGGGCAAAGGGGATTTGGATGTGAAACTGGACCTGCATTACACTGAGAGAGAGGAACTGAGTGAGCAAGAAATCCTCGATGAAGGATTCACAACCAACGACGATTATAGCTATACAGGATCGCTTAACGCCGTTTGGATCAAACCCGTCCAAGAACTTTTCAATAAAACCAAGTGGACGAACAAAGACATTGAAGAGGGTGGAATTACCATCACACCTTTAGAAAAAGGTAAAGATGAAGGATTGAAAATCCCATCCAATCAAGAGGAATGGCAACTGATGGCCCAAGATCTCATCCAGGCCATCTATGAAACCGTGAAAAAAGAACTTCCACTTCAAGTACATTACCGGAAGGTGGAACATGAGCAAGTCATTGACTGCAGCCTAACCGTTCATTTTTCAAACAGAGAAGTAATTTTTGAAATGGGTCAAGAAAAGCGGACTATTCACTGGGAATATGCCATTCAGCTCATGAAGATGGTTTTCACCCCTGATTACCATTACGAAATGGCTAAAGAAGAGGCAGGCAAAAAACGGGGCTCCTACATCGAATGTGGCGATGGCTATTGGCACGAGTTGGGCAAAGGAGTGATCAATATCGATTCCTCCTTTGATGCGGTAGGCAAGATAAAAGCAGGTTTTGAAGAATTAATGGGAGGATAAAACCATGTGGAAGGTTACCCTCGAATCTGCTTCAGATCAGCCTGAATATCCCGAATCATTTCCCCTAAGTCCTCCAGAGTTAGGGGTTTCTTTTTGTCTCCAGGATTAGGAAAATCCGTGCTGATGAATGCTTTGGCCTCCCAAATTTCCAAGACATCTTCACCCCTGACCTCGTAAGGTTTGTATTGGTCATTGTCTGAAACCAAAAACAGCTTCCCATTTTCTTCTAAATAATTGAAGACTCGTTTGTAGACCACCCCTTCTGTCTGAGTGACTAGCACATAAGTTCTTCCACTTTTAATATGGCTGAGCTGCTCAACATAGGCCCCGATGACGATGGTACCCGGTATCAGCGGCAGCATCGAATCGCCTGCCAGTTCAAATGCCCGATAGGTAGCCTGCCGGGAGAGATTGGGGAGGTGAAACTGAGGCAAAGACTCCATGTAGACAGGGTCAGCATACCCATTGAGATATCCAGCGGAGGCCTTTTGACCTACCAGCGTGATATTTTCTTTGTCGGAGTCATCTGCTGCGATGGTCAGGATATTGATTCCTCGCTTTTGTAGGGCTTTTCTTCCCAGCTTCTCAATATCATGCTCCAAAAACTCCTCTACTCCTACTTCTAAAATTTCACAAAGCTTGGCCAAGGTCCCCAATTTCGGTTCAGATCTTCCATCTTCGTAAGCTGAGATCATGGTCCGCTGCACCTCAAGCTGATCGGCAAGATCATTTTGAGTAATTCCCTTTTGCTTTCGCAAAAATCGAAGGTTAGAGGCTAAGTAACTCATGCTGAAAAGAGGTAAAATTTATGATCTTCTTCTACCGGAGGTAATGGAAAAAAGGGATTGAGATTCATCATCTCTTCTCTTCTTCGCTCCAATCGGTTCTTTATCTCATCTATGATATCACCCACTGACTTAGGTTCGTTCACCAACAAGTATCCATATTGAGGTTTTTTCTCATCCTCTATAAAAAACTTAACCTGACAATTGCCTGAAGATAGCGTCTTTGTCGTGATGCTTATTTTGTCTGTGCTTTCCATAGTCTCAATGATAACGAGAGCTAAGTTATAAATGTTATTTTTATCAACATCAAAATGATGTTAAAATCAACATTATTATCTGACAAAGATTGTCACATTAATTTATCCAATGATTTTGGTGAATTCAGGATGGTGCAGGATTATGCTTTTACACCATTTTTTTAATACCCAGAAAGAAGGCAGTTCATTTGAATTTTCTACCGCTCAGCCAATTAATCCATCAATACTGAACTTTTGGATAGTTCTTTTGTACTACCTAAAGCTCAGATCATTTATAAATGAGCTGATGCAAGCCACTATAGATTTTAACTGCTCTGATGAAGTACCTTTTATTCATTCTTCTATCTTTTGCCACTGTGTATCAAGTGAGTGCCCAAACCTACACGGTGAAGGGCAAGGTCCTTGAGTTTGGAAAAAATGATCCTATTCCCTATGCCAATATCCTTATCATGACTGTTTCGGATTCATCTCAGGTGTCCGGTACGATATCGGAATTGGATGGGGAGTTTGAGCTG
This sequence comes from Algoriphagus aquatilis, assembly GCF_042657405.1. NCBI lineage: Bacteria > Pseudomonadati > Bacteroidota > Cytophagia > Cytophagales > Cyclobacteriaceae > Algoriphagus > Algoriphagus aquatilis. The sequence goes on along the minus strand of NZ_JBHSKS010000003.1, from coordinate 87,927 downwards.
ACAGGAATCCGAGAAGGTCAGTATTTATTCAAAATCCAATACCTCGGCTACCAAAGCTACTTCCAGACCTTAACGATTAATTCCAATTTGGATTTGGGGAAGATCAGTATCAAGGAAGAGGCTACTGCCCTCAATGAAGTAGTCGTAGCTGCACGAAGGTCCTCCGGTGCGCAAAAAAGCGATACCACCATGTTTAATGCAGATGCATTCAAAACCATGAAGGACGCCAGTGCCCAAGTTCTGATCGAAAAGCTTCCCGGAGTAGTCTCGGAAGGAGGTATCCTTCAGGCACAAGGTGAGAACATTGCGCAGATCCTGGTGGACGGAAAACCGTTTTTTGGTACGGATGTTCAGGCTGCTTTGCAAAATTTACCCGCAGAGGTGATTCAAAGCATTGAGATTTTTGATCAAAAAAGCGAGAAAACTCAAATGAGTGGATTTGATGACGGTCAGCGTCTGAAAACGATCAACATCATCACCAAACCGAATCGAAGGAAGGGCCAATTTGGAAAAACTACAGGCGGCTTTGGCACGGATGACCGATATCTCGCAGGTGCAAGTATTAATGCTTTCAATGAGGACCGTCGGGTTACTTTTACCGGTTTGGCCAATAATGTGAACATGCTCAACTATTCGAGCGATGCCAACTCTCAGGCAGATGGCAGGCCACAGGAAGGTGTAGTCACCACCAATATCCTTGGAATGAACTATACCGATCTTTGGGGTAAAAAAATCAAAGTCACAGGCAGCTACTCCTATTCCAACCGGGAAAATGTAGGAATTGTCAACCGTGTAAGAGATTTTATCACCACGGATGAAAGCAGCCAAACCTACACCGAAACTGCCCGGGATGTAAGGATTAATCATGAGCACCAGGCAGACCTAAGGCTGGAATACAACCCCAATGAAAAAAACAGAATCCTTTACATCCCGAGATTCTCTGCAAGTTTCGAAAACGAAAACTCTTCTTTCTTCGGAAACACCAATAGTGGCATCACCCCGATCAACGAAGTAGAAAATCAACGTACCGGCGATTACCAGGACTACGATTTTTTCAATCGATTGATTTACAGCCACAAGTTTGATAAGCCAGGTAGAACTTTGACCTGGAGATCCATCTTGCACAATGGCTGGAACTTAGACGAATCCCAACGCAAGGCAAGAAATGTCTTTTTTCAGAATGGAGAAAGCAGAACCGAGCGCATCGATCAACTCACCGATCGCGAACGACAAGGATTACGATGGGAAACCGGAATTTCATTGACAGAAAAAATCGGTGAAAAAGGACAAGTTGAAGCCGAATACGAAATCGGAAATCGATCCAATGACTCCGATCAACGTGTATTCAATGTCGAAGGGGGAGATTTTGATGGTGGATCCATGGTTTTGGATACGACTTTGACCAACGTGTTTTTGAGCAATTACCTTACCCAGGAGTTTGAATTGGGCTATCAATACACAGCCGAAAAATTCAAATTCCAAACCGAAGTCCAGTACCAAGACGCCAAGTTGGACAACAGTCAGGATTTCCCTAAGCCTTTTGAGCTCAACAGGAGATTTTCAGCAATCATCCCAACCATGAGGATGGAATACAAATTTTCTCCCCAGACCAACATCCAGGTAGATTACGATACCCGCACGGCTGAGCCTCAGATCCGTCAGCTCCAGCCGGTCATTGACAATTCGAATCCGCTTCAACTGAGAACGGGAAATCCTGATTTGGACCAGTCTTACACCCATGAAATCCGAGTGAGATTCCGAAGCCAAAATCAGGACTCTGACCGCAGTTGGTTCCTTTTTACCTCCTCCTCTTTTGTCAACAACTTCATCAGCAACAGCACATTCATTGCCAATGAAGCCACTGAAATTCAGGACGGAATAATCCTGGAAAAAGGCTCTCAACTCAACCGACCCGTCAACTTGGACGGCTATTGGGACTTAAGGTCCTGGCTAAGCTACGGCATGCCGCTGGACTTTATGAAGTCCAAACTCAACCTCAACATGGGTGGTGGTGTAACCCGAAGACCAGGCCAAGTCAATGACCTGATCGGATTTAACAATTCTCAAAGGCTAAGCGGAGGATTTTCCATCAACAGTAGCATCAGCGATCAGATTGACTTTAACATCTGGTCAAGATCCTCTTTCAACAACGGGGAAAATACGCTCAATCCTAGCCTGAATAATCAGTTCTTCCAACAGCGATTCCGGGTCAATTTCAACTGGATCATTTGGGAAGGAATCGTCTATAGGCTGGATCTCAATCATCAGATCAATACAGGCCTTAACGCAGGTTTCAACAACAATTTCTCCCTGATCAACATGGGTCTTGGGAAGAAAATCTTCAAAAATCAGCGTGGCGAGATCAGTTTGATGGCCTATGATATTTTAGGACAGAATGCCAACGTAAGGAGGAATATCACCGAAACTTTTATCGAAGATATACAGACAAATGTTCTCCAACGGTATTTTATGGTTTCTTTCACTTACAACCTCCGCAGATTCAGCAAAGGAATGGATGAGGAAAAATACAATGAGCTCTACCAGCAAGAGGATAGAAACAATTAACCTCCACTTTCAATCCAAATTATTGAGCCCTTCGGGGCTTTTTTTTATTTCCACGATAAAGCTTTTTTATACTGAAATGGAAGTAATCTGTATATTTCACGAAATAAAAAGCAGCTCAACCCCACGACAGCATCTCAACTATTCGGATGAACCATCGGACACCTTCAAGTGGACAAAAGCAAACCTGTTTATCAGGGATAGGGATGTTAATTTTTCTTCATTTAGCCCTTACCTCCTACTCCCAAGACCTCAAATCCCTACTCAGAAAAGCTGCGACTACTGCCGACTCGGCTGATTATTATTTTGGAGAAAGTAAAAAACTGATCATCCAACCTGAAGATCAGGCAGAATTTGACTTTGCCAAAAACGCCTACCATGCCAACAGCGGTGAGTTGGACTCCTGCATTTATTTTGGGCAGCGGGCCTTTGAGTACTTTAAGGGAAAAAACGACCTCCTCAAGCAGGTTTACATCCTGCACTATATGGGTGTGGCCTACCGAATGGCAGGACAATATGAAGAAGCAATCAACAGTCTTTTCCAAGCCATTCCGATTTCTCAGCAACTGGGAGATTTAACTTGGCAAGGATGGATTTTGCAAGGCATCTCTCTCAATTACCATGATTTTGGAGCCTATCAAAAAGGGATTTCATTTGGACAAAGGGCCTTGGAAGTGTTGAGCAAAAACCTGGAAAAAGATCCTCGTAGTGTGGCAATCGCACTGAATACCTTAGCGATCAACTATGATGATTGGGGGAAATACGACAGTGCGATTTTTTTCCACATGCAAGTCATGGACTTAAAGGACAGGCTGGATACACTACAATTTAGCTTCACGTATAATAATATTGGCAACACTCTGATCAAATTGAATCGACTTCCTGAAGCTAAAAATTGGATTCAGCGGGCGATCGTCATCACCGAAAAGAGGCAGAGCCAAGGCAATGACGAAAGCTATGATCTAGCTACCAATTACACCAATTTGGGACAGATTCTGGGTAAGCAGGGAATTCATGCAGATGCCAAAGCTGCACTGAGAAAAGGGCTTGCTTTTGCGCAGCAAAGTCAATCCTTGGAAAAAATCAAGGATAGCTACCAAGCCCTCTACGAGTTTAACAAATCAAATGGAAAGTCTGACTCGGCACTGGTCTATCTAGAACTTTTATCAGGCATCGAAGACAGCTTCTTCAACCTTCAAAGTGCAAAGGCGATCTCTGATGCAGAGGCCAAATACGAACTTGCAGAGAAAGAGCGGAATCTGACCGAAGAGCGTCTGAGAGTACAGCAAAGTCGATTTGCTTTTATGACCCTCGCTGCGATTCTTGGATTGGTAGGCGTCTTGGGATTCCATTTCTTCAGGCAGCAAAAATTGAAATCCATTCAAAAAGACCAAGAAATCGAACTTCAAAAAGCTCTTTCGAAGGTAGAAACCCAAACCCAACTACATGAGCAGCGGCTGAAGATTTCAAGAGATCTTCACGACAATATCGGCACCCAACTCACTTTTGTGACTTTAGGAATGGATAGTTTGAAGGCTTCTTTCTCCAACCCACCCGGTCCTGTCTTGAATCAGATCGACCATCTAAAAACCTTCACCAAGACAACCATTCAAGAGCTGCGCGATACCGTGTGGGCTATGAATCAATCTCAAATGACCTTTGAAGATATTCAAGGAAGGATCTTGGGATTTACTGAAAATCTTACCTGGAAGGAGGATTTATCCTTGGAAATTGAGTTGGATCCAGAGTTGGAAAAAATCACCCTTGGCTCTTTTGAGGGCATTTCGATCTACCGAATCATCCAGGAATCACTCAATAATGCGCTCAAACATGCCCAGGCATCAGTCATTTCAGCCAGATTGAATAAAGACGCTGAAGGCCTACAAATCATCATTCAAGACAATGGGATAGGCTTTGATCCATCAAGCACTTCGGGGAATGGCCTAACTCACCTAAGGTCAAGAGTCAATGAATTGAACGGTTCCATCTCCTTCCATTCAGTATCGGGTGAAGGCACACGAATAGAAATTAGCATCCCCCTCCAATCATCATGAGCATCCGCGTAGGAATTGTAGAAGACAACCCCACTATACTCCAATCGATTGGCCAACGACTGGAGAAGATTTCTGATATTCAAATCAAAACCAAGGCTGTGCATGGCAAGGAAATCCTGAACAAACTGGCAATAGATTCGAATTTGGATCTGATCTTCATGGATATCGAAATGCCTGAAATGGACGGAATCGAAGCCACAGCACAGATCAAGATCCGCTATCCACAGATCAAAATCATCATGCTGACTGTGTTTGACACGGAGGACAAAATCTTTCAGGCGATCCGGGCAGGAGCTGACGGCTATTTACTTAAGGATGCCGAACATGGCTATTTGGAAAAATCCATCCAAGATGTGCTTTCAGGTGGTGCGGCTATGACACCATCCATTGCTTTAAAAACCATTCGGCTGTTAAGAAATCCTCAATTGCCTGTTGAGCAGGAAAAAATCGAAACTTACAGGCTTTCCAAACGAGAGATCGAGATTTTGGAACAACTCAGCAAAGGGCTCAAGTACAAAAACATTGCTGACAACTTGTTTTTGTCTGTGGGTACCGTAAAAAAGCACGTGGACAATGTCTACGAAAAACTCCAAGCTCACAACAAACTGGAAGCCATCCACAAGGCAAAAACCAGTCGACTGATAGATTAGAATACTGAAAATGGCGTATTTCTGAGGCTGAATTTCCCGCCTACTTTCGAGAAAACAATCGAAAGCAAAAATGAAATTCAAACAGATTTTTATCCTCATGGCTATTCTGATCAGCGTGGCTTCTTGCGACCTGATCAGCGGTGGTGAAGACAATTCGGGAGATACCGATGGAAGCGGTAGCACGTCAGGATCAGACCAACTAGCCAAAGAAGTAGCAGATGCAAAATCATTCTACTCCAAAGCCGGCGCCCTATTTAAATTCAGGGCATTTGCCTTCAACGGCGACCTCAACAATCGTCACGAAATGCACATCAAGAAGATTTTTGAGAAGGGAGGACAACTTTCTTACATCTCGGAGTCTTGGACGACTTTTGGAGGAACCTCCTTTGCCTATAAAATAAACCCTACCGGAGACCTCGTTTTGGAACACTCGCTCAGCGGAAATTTTCTTCATCCCAAATTTGAAAATGAAATCAACCCTGAGAATCAACTGATATCATTTAATTACGGTACAGATGCCACATCCCACGGTGGATATGGAAATGCCCGTGGAACCCTTCATAATCATAGCCTTCAGAAGTATCAGATTTTGGCCATGAACCAATCCGATCAGGGTTACATGACCCAACTCAAAGGCAAAACTTTTGTCCTGAGCATGGGATTAAACTCCAATTCGGGAAGACCCTCGCTCTACACCCACATCCCGGGACAAACACCTGCTCAAGATAAATGGGAACTTAAAGACTTGGAGTTTATCCGTAATGCCGGAATCAATTTTACCAACGATGCCTCCAAAGCTGGCAACCAAAACAAAATCTTCTGGACATGGATCAGTTACGATGCCTTGAATACTACACAAGGCAAACTTCACGTGGTCACCTTTGATGGCAGCAATTTTAGCGCGATTACCTCAAAGGCTATTGGACAGGTTGGCGAAACACTGTCAATGTCTTCGAAACACATGCCCATTCTTTATAAAAACCCAAACAACCTAGACCAGCCTTATATAGTGGTACGCCGATACAACAATCTCAATGTGTTTGACATCTACAAATACACCGGCAATGCAATAGAAACAATTATCGAGGGAGTCACACTACCTTCTACCCTGCCATCCACCAATGGTACCGTTCGGGATTTTAAGGAAATGGCCTTCACCGGAACAAATCTTTACCTGATCAATGGATTTGACAATAAACTCTATAAACTGAAAGGAAAGGACTGGGAAGAAGTGGGCTCCAAACTGATCAAAGGAGAAAATAAGTTCACCGCCATCGAAGGAGGGGCTGATGGATTATACATTGGAATTTCCTATCTGCTCCAAGTTGGCAATATCGTGCGGATTGGCGGAGACTTGGTTTTTTTGAAAAATTAAAACGAGTGGATTAGCCTGATTGAAACATGCCTCCCCGAATTTGGGGAGGCAGTTTTTTAAGAATTCACAAAATTGATTTTGAGCACAAACTCTCCCTGCTCATTGAACTGAAGGCTGAGTTTTGCATCATTTTTTTGACAATAAGAATCTACCAGAAACAGGCCAAGCCCTAACCTTTCAAATGAACCATCCCGCTCTACTCTTGAAAATGGGGTGAAGTCCACGTGATGGCCCGGAGGATGGATAGTCTGTTTGTTTTTGATCATCAGCTCACTGCCAAAATATTCAATCTCAATCTCGGACTTAGGTGTGGAAAAACTGAGTGCATTGTCCAACACTTCATTCAAGAGAAAATCAAGCATCTCCCTATCGAAGGAAATATTGGGAGCAATCCGCGTTCTAAACAAGAATTTTTCGGGGCCCAGCTCATTGATTTTATCCAAAATCAGCTCTCCCAAAGTCAAGGTAGAAGGGTTGGGAGTAGTTTGTCCGAGTTGTTTGTAAAGAAACAATTTATGGTAACTGTCCTTCATCCGCTGAGCGATAGACATGGCATGATGAAGGTGGATACTGAGCTCACTCCAATCTTGTGCCTCTACTGCTATTTTCTTCTTCTCCAAAAGATGATAAAGAGATCCTGAATTTCTTTTTGACTCTTTGGATGCCGCAAGATCAGTAGTTGAGCTCTCCGGCACCGCAGGTTGGATGGTGTTCTGTATTTTCAGCTTTTTTTCAGTCAGTGCTGCAAAAACGGAGTTCAGCAGCATCCTGGCAGAAATCGGTTTGGTCAGGTAATCATTTGCACCTTGAGCAAGTCCGTTGTCACGGTCTTGTTTGCTTGCTTTCGCGCTGAGAAAAATAAATGGGATATCCTTAAGTCTATCTTGACTTCTAACTTCTTTAATGCATTGATAGCCATCCATCACCGGCATCATGATGTCGCAGATAATCAAATCCACCGCATTGGACTCAAGCTTTTTCAGCCCTTCCAGACCATTGTCAGCTGTAAGCAATGCAAATCCGTTGTATTCGAGGATCTCCTTCAGATTCTGCTGGAGCTCTATCTCGTCCTCAATCAATAAGATAGTTTCTTTCATAAGGTAAGGTTACTGTAAATACTGACCCTTTATTTTCTTCACTGGTAAAGGTGAGTTTACCTCCAAGTTTCTTCACCAAATCATGGACAATACTCAATCCAAGCCCTGTTCCTTTGATATTTTTCACATTGGAAGCTCTGAAAAACGTGTCAAAAACAAACTTGAATTCTTCTTTCGGTATCCCAATTCCATGGTCAACCATCATAATCTGAACATAATTTTTGCTAGGCGCGATTTTCAATAGAGGCTTGGGCTTGCCTTCCGGAGTATATTTCAAAGCATTCTCAATCAGATTTCTGATTACATGAAAAAGCAAATTTGGATCTGAGTGAATCAGGATTGGATTTTCTCCCAAGTCAAGGCCGATTTTGGTTTCATTTTCGCTGAGGGCAAATTGGTTATAAACCAGCTGGATAATTATCGCTTTGAGATCTACTTCGGTCTGATTGAATTCCAGCTTTCCTTCGTTGTTGCGTTCAAACAATACAACATCTGAAATGATCTGGGTCAACCGGCTGAGCTGTACATGGATTTTCCGGATTTGCTTGACCAAGCCTTCGTGAGCTTTGGGTTCCGAAACAGCCTCGGTGATGATTTCCATCAAGTCCGCAGAACTCTGTATCGTAGCCAAAGGAGTTCTCAATTCATGAGAAGTCATGGTGATAAACTTTGATTTGAGCTGATTGAGTTCGATTTCTTTTTCGAGCGTTCGTTTCAATTCTGCCAAAACCAATTCCCGGTCGGTCACATCCCTTGAGGCAGCCAAGAAAGAAGAAAGCTCTCCATTTTCGGTGTAAATGGGTTTCCAAAGCATTTCAAGCTTGATTTCCCTTCCATTTACTCCGTGTTTGATCGGAATTACAAATCGTGGGAATTTGGTAAAATCAGATTCATCATTGGGTTCAAAATTGAAAAACTCAAAAAGGTCCTTACCTATAAATTCCTCTGCTTTAAAGCCAGTCACTTTTTCCAGTGATGGAGAAGCATAAATGGTCTTCATACCCAAGTCATGGAGTGTGACTATATCATCTATATTCTCTGAGAGCAATCGGTAAAGACTCTCCGACTCTTGTTGGAGCAATTCTGCTTTACGCTTTTCTCTGTTGACATTCAACGAAGCAATCAAGTTGGCATAGCTTGAGAGAAAGGGCTTCAAAAAATTGACATCCTCTTGGGTGTAAGGCTTTTCTTTGTTTGCCAATCCCACCATACCCACAAATCTCTCACCTTTAAAAATCGGGATACCCAAAAACCGATGCAGTGTTGGATGCCCGACCGGGGTAGCATGTGGACTTCTTCTCGGATCCTTTTCTACTTCATTGGAAATCATGGTTTCCTTATTTACCATCACCCAACCAAAGAGCGAATCGAGATTTCTAAACTCCATTCCAACTCTAAAATTCCGCTGGTAATATTCCTCCACCTCGTCATTCCAGGAGATATTACTGATGGCATTAGACTTTAGGTAAGGGTTGCCATTCTCGTCATAGAGCACTTCTCCCAAAAACCCGAAAGAACTGTCGGTAAATCCGATCAAACTTTCCAGCAACATGTAGAACGTATCTTGAATTTCGTCATCCATGGAAAAATCAACCTGAGTCTGATTGATTGCCTGGATCACGTCATTCATCCGGATAAGCTCAAGCTCGCTGAGCTTTCTCTTGTTGATGTTGTAAAACACGATCGCCCTAGCCGTACCCATTTTATAAGGAATGGATTGACTGCTGATGCTGTACCACTGGAGCCCTTCTTTGGTATGGAGGAGGATTTCATGGTTGGAAAAATTGGAATTAGATCTCAAAAACTTCTCAAATCCCTCCTGATATTCTTCCGGAACCAGCTGCTCAATCCAAGTATTTCCAAATGCTGCCCGCTCACCACTTCTGACATGGAAGTTTTCGTGGAAAGAAAAATTATAATAGATCAGCTTGAAATCCTCTTCCACACTTAGGATAAAGGGGAATGGAAGATTTTCGGTGATGATTCTGAATCGATTTTCGGTTTGCTCGAGTTGGATTTCCTTATTTTTCTGCTCCGTGATATCCGACATTCTTCCATGGATTCTCAAGGCATTTTTATTGGAATCATACTCGATTCCAGACCTGTCATAAATCCAAATGATTCTGCCTGAAGGAGTCTGTACCCGATACTCCATTTCGAAATAAGGGAGTCTTTGCGCTACAAATTCGCCATAGGCTTTTTGGACTGCAGCTCGATCCTCTTCCACAATTTGCCTGGTCCAAAATTCAGAGTCCTCCAAAAACTGTTCTTTTTTGAACCCAAAACGCTCAATCTTATCCGAAATAATCAACAGACGGCCCGTATCCGCATCTAAGGAATAAAGGACATCCTCAACAGTCTCGAAAAGAGACTTAAACTTAGATTCACTTTCTTTGAGCAAGTTGAAATTAAGCTGGCCCTGATGGATGTCATTGATGGTGCCAAAATACTCCGACCTGACATCTTTCAGAATTCGCTTTACATTGATTCTGATGTAATAAAGCGAACCGTCAGGCTTGATAAATGCTGTCCTGACGGAGCAGCTTTTTTCCCCGGTAGATTCCAGGGATTCGATTCTACTTTTTAGCTTTTGAGCACCTTCTGATTCCAGAAACTGGGCTATAGGAAGCCCAATGCACTCGTGAATGTCGCGGTCGGTCATTTTTGACCAAGCCCCATTCAGATAGGTTATTTCTAGCTTTTCATTGAGCTTGAATACGATATCCTGAATATTGGAAATGATCTGCTTATACTTTCGCTCATTTTTCAAGGCTCTTTTATAGCTCCGCTTCGCAAAAATCAAGTTGCCAAGAGTAGTAGCAAAAGCATGTAATGCGCTCACTTGCTCAGGGGCAAACAACTCTTCCCGGGTACAATTATCAAAACCCATAAAACCCCAAAACTCATTGTTTACCATGATGGGAATGAATAGGTAAGCGACTATTTCCTGTTGGGTCATGACCTCTCTGAACACCTCATTGGGAGAGTCCATCACCAATTCATTTTTCACCTTATTCGCTCTCAGGTCGACTTCAAGTTCTGGAAAAAGACTCCAAGGTGCTTCAAACAGGTTTTCATTGTCCATCTGCACGCTGACACCTTCCCTACACCATTCGTCCAGGTAGGTAAGACAAAATTCACGGTCAGCATTGTAGTAATTTCGGAATACATAGACCCTATCTACAGAAGAAGCCTCACCAAGTTTTGGTAATATTCGATTGATTGCTTTTTTGAGGTTCTTTGACCCCTCCATCAGGGCATAAGACTCACCAATTGCTGATAAAATTTTTACACTTAAATGCGTTTTATCGCTCATTTTTTATGAATTGTAAAAAATGTAAATATATATGGCTGAAAAATGGTAAAATAACAGATTGTATATATTTTTATTCAGATCATTTCATTGATTAGTGATCATACTAATAAAAAGATCCAAATTTAGCCATGAGCCTAAAAGTCTTGATAATTGAAGACGAAATTGATCTCGCAGAGAACATTTCGGAGTATCTGATACAGCATGGATATGATGTGGTTGGGATCATCCCAACGGCGGAAGATGTGCCCGATTTTATAGCCAAAAATGATATCGACCTTTTCTTGGTAGACATCATGCTCAAGGGCAATGTCAAAGGGATCGATATCGCTGCCGTGATCAGAGAAAAATTCCCTAAATGCGGTATTCTATTTACTACTGCTTTGTCAGGAAAAAGTGTCTTGGATAAAATCTCCGACACCCTGTACGATGGATATCTCCTCAAACCTTTCAGCTTAAAATCCTTGGAATCAACACTTTATTTGATCTCCAAAAAACTGGAAAAGCCGGAAGAAACTGGAAAAGCCGGACAAAAAAGGAATCTTTTACCTATCCGTGACAAAGGAAAAATCATTCTCCTTGACGAAAATGACATTCAGTATGTCAAGGCAGAAGGTTTGTATCTGAGGATCTTTACAGACAATAAAGTATTCCTGATTCGTGAGCTCCTGAAGACTTTCCTTCCAAAACTTAATCCTGAAAAATTCTTGAGAATTCACAAATCCTATGTGGTCAACCTCAGTAGGGTAAAAGATCTCAATTCCAAAGAATGCAATATCAACAACCAAATCATTCCTATCCGAAGAGGTTTTTATAAGGACTTCCTTACTATCCTACAGAATAAAAAACAGTAACCTCTTCACGTGATGTAGAATAAAAAAAGCCTGCTTTAAAAGCAGGCTTTTTTGTTACAAACAAACAAATCGAAAACAAGTGGGTGACACAACTTTTCTATTACTCTTTTTACTCTACTATATAATTTCTTGTTGGCTTAACTAATTCTGATCATAGTTAATCAAAATCAGAATAGCCATGAAGCGTAACAGAAATTTTGTATATGTAGCGCAGGAATATAGAAACAAAGTGCGTATCCAAGGGCTGTCACCTATTACATCAAATGGAACCAAGCTCACCTGCTGAAAGTGGCTTCATGAGGTACTCTAATTCGACTCAGATTACCGTTTTCCGAATTGAGCTTTGAGCATGGCAAGTTTGTCGGACATGGAACCTTCCTCCTGCTTTGATTCTGTTCTTGGCTGAGGCTTTTCTGACTTTTTCCCCCGTTCAGCAAAAGGATCAGCTTTCATACTTAACCCGATTCTTTTTCTGGCCACATCCACTTCCATCACCGTCACCTGTACCTTTTGAGCTACACTTACTACTTCATTGGGATCCTTGACAAATCGATCCGCGAGATGGCTGAGGTGAACCAATCCGTCCTGATGTACTCCGATATCCACAAATGCTCCGAAGGCAGTAATGTTAGTCACGATACCCGGTAGCTTCATCCCGACTCTTAGGTCCGCCATGGAGTTGACGCCCTCCTGAAACTGAAACACTTCAAAGCTCTCTCTCGGATCTCTGCCCGGCTTAGCCAATTCCTCCACGATGTCTTGAAGTGTGGGCAACCCCACGGTCTCAGAAACGTAGTTTTTCAACACGATCCGGTTCCGAAGCTCCTCCGAAGTCATCAATTCCTGCACGGAAGCCTTCAGATCTTGGGCCATTTTCTCCACCAATTCATAGCGCTCAGGGTGAACAGCCGATCGGTCTAGGGGATGCTTTGCATTGCGGATTCTCAGGAAACCCGCGGCTTGTTCAAAGGCTTTCTCTCCTAATCTTGGCACTTTTTTCAGCTGAGCCCGACTGGAAAAAGGACCATTTTCCTTTCGGAAATCGACAATGTTTTGGGCCAGCACGGGCCCCAATCCGGAGACATAAGTCAAAAGTTCTTTGGAAGCCGTATTGACTTCTACCCCTACGCCGTTTACTGCGGACATGACGGTGTCATCGAGCGAGTTTTTGAGCGCATTTTGATCCACGTCATGCTGATACTGACCCACTCCGATGGATTTGGGGTCGATTTTGACAAGCTCTGCCAAAGGATCCATCAATCTACGACCAATAGAAACAGCACCCCGCACCGTCAAATCCAGATCAGAAAATTCATTTCTCGCCACTTCAGAAGCCGAATAAATGGAAGCCCCGGCTTCATTGACCATGGTGACGATCACTGATTTGGAAAGTCCGAGAGACTTTACAAATGACTCGGTCTCCCTACCTGCGGTACCGTTACCTATGGCAATCGCCTGCACGCTGAACTTCTCCACCAAACCTCGCACCGTCATCCCTGCAGCGGCCGTCTGACGCTGCGGTTCGTGAGGGAAAATCGCTTCATAATGCAGCAACTGCCCTTGTGGACCGAGACATACCAACTTACAGCCGGTACGGAACCCCGGGTCAATGGCCATCACCGACTTCTCACCTAAAGGTGCACCAAGCAGCAACTGCCGGAGATTCTCCGCGAATACCTTGATGGCTTCTTCGTCTGCCTTTTTCTTGGTCAGCAGGCGGACTTCCGTCTCCATACTGGGTTTTAGCAGTCGCTTGTAACAATCCTTTATAGCTAACCTCACCTGATCAACAGCAGAATTCGCCGCATGTTCGAGAATCTCTCGCTCGATCAAAGCCACTGCCGAACCTTCCTCAGGACAGGAATCCAGCATTAGGAAAAGCTCCTTTTCCCCTCGTCGCATTGCCAATACCCGATGGGATGGCGCAGTCTTGATTGGCTCAGACCAATCGAAATAATCCTTGTATTTGATCGCTTCGGCTTCTTTGCCGGGAATGACACGGGAAGTGAAGACGCCTTCTTCAAGAAAAAGCTTGCGCATCTTCTCTCGAACCTGTGCATTTTCATTTACCCACTCCGCAATGATATCACGGGCACCTTGTAGGGCTTCCTCTACCGTTTTGACCTCTTTTTCTTCACTCAAGTACTTTTCAGCCTCAGCTTCCAGATCAAAAGAAGTCTGCGCAAAGATTCGCTCCGCCAAAGGCTCCAAGCCTTTCTCCCGGGCAATGGTAGCCTTGGTTCGTCGTTTGGGCTTGTAGGGCAGGTAAATATCCTCCAACTTGGCCATGGTCTCCGCTGCATCAATGGCCTTTTTGAGTTCGGGAGTCAGTTTACCCTGCTCTTCGATGGACTTGAGGATCGCTTCCCTGCGCTTGTCCAATTCGCGAAGCTGCTCGATTCGGTCACGTATGGTGGCCACTTGTACCTCATCTAGGGTACCGGTTGCCTCTTTTCGATACCGGGAAATGAATGGGACAGTAGCACCTCCATCCAAGAGTTCGATAGTCGCCTGGACCTGATGGGGTTTGACCCCGAGTTCGGATGCAATTTTACTTTCGTAAGTCATAGTCAAAGAGAAATCTAAAGCAAAAACTAGCCTGCAAGATAAGCCGGCTTTTGATCCCAAAAACCTGAAATGTGCGGTTGGTCACTAATGGACTGATTTAAAGATTGTAAAATTGAAGATTCAAAAATTGATTGGATTTCGGATATGGGATTTCGGATTTCGCGAGTTTCAAAATTAAACTTAGGTAATCTTAAAAGGCCCACTCAATGCCGTAAAACATTTGCAGTTAAAAATCGAAATAAGCTGGAGGTATCTGAATGATAAATAAAGATCCTCAACGTGTCGTAAATCTAAAACTTGTGCTGAGCGTAGTCGAAGCATCGTAATTTGTCTCATGGATTGGAAAAAGGAAGTTAAGTCTTGGGGTCTAATACTGGCATTTTTCGCATTTCTCTATTTCACGGGATTACTTCCGGTGATTCAGGGAGGGATTCAATCGGTCTTGCTTTCCACAGGACTGATCAAACCCAAACTGGAAATCCCCGATCTGACGGATCAAAACTTTGACTACCGCGGTCAGTTCAAAGACTTTGAAGGGAATGTGGTGGACCTTCAGGATTACCGAGGAAAAACCGTGTTCATCAACCTATGGGCCTCTTGGTGCGGACCCTGCCGAGCTGAGATGCCGCACATCTCAGAACTCTACAAATCCGTCAAAGACACTCCAAACCTGGAATTCCTCCTGATCGGACTGGACAAGGATATTCGAAAAAGTCAGGGCTTTATGGAAGGAAAAACCTGGAGTTTTCCGGTGGTTCACGCCAGCTATGGACTCAACCAAAGCCTTCAAAGCGAATCTATTCCCACTACTTTGGTGGTCAATAAAGAAGGCAAAATTGTATTCTACCAGCAGGGCATGAGCAACTTCAACACGGACGAGTTTCGGGAATTCTTGGTAAGTCAATAAATCACAAGGGTTCATCAACATTAAGAGAATTAAGAGGCTTTCTATGAGAAACCTTTACTCTTACTTCCGCTCGGATTTACCTAGATTTTCTATTTCCGCAATTACACCAACCTCAAGTGAAAGTAGAATAAGATTAATGAAGTCGTATTTTTTCAAAATTTCAAATCGCCTCTTTAAGTAGCTCCGAAGGAGCCAAACCATTCATAACCCTGTACGAAGTGCAGGGTAGCTAATGAAATTTCCCCTCCTTTGAGCCGTGAAAGGGTGAAACTTAGACGTGTCACCCCTTCAGGGCTCCTTTTCAATTTTATTGACTTTGCCCCCGGCTACACCGGGGGTTATGAATTGTTACAATCCTTTGGATCTAAGACTACCAAAAATTGACCTTCATATCTACTATTTAAATTTGCCTAGTGGATTCTTTGCGGACATTCTTACCATAGATTCAGCTACTTAAACTCCTTAAAGGTAAAACCCAAAACTGGATTTGACTAAAAGCTTTTTCAGGTGATTTATCCACTTTTTGATTGTCAGGATTGAGAAAAAACAGTAATCTGTAGCCTCAACCCAAGTAACCCATGAAAAATCTTGCCCTGACATGCTGCTGGGTGATTGCCTGTATTTTTTCGACCCAAGCCCAAAAATCCGTCCTTTGGTACACTTCTCCAGCTGAGAAATGGGAAGAAGCATTACCGATCGGAAATGGGCGTCTGGGGGCAATGATTTTTGGCAAAACTACGAATGACCGCATCCAGCTCAATGAAGATTCACTTTGGCCGGGCGGCCCTGACGATTGGGAACTGGCTGAAGGCAGATCGGAAGACCTCGCTCAAATCAGAAGATACCTGATTGACGGAAATCATCACAAGGCAGATTCGCTGATGGTCCTGAAATTTTCCAGAAAAGGTGTGACCCGATCGCATCAGACCCTCGGTGACTTGTGGCTGGATTTTGACTGGAAGGAAATCACCGAATACCGAAGGTCGCTCGATTTGGAAAAAGCCGTGACAGAAGTTTCCTTTCTCAGTGAAGGGCATCAAGTCAAGCAACAAGTATTTGCCTCCGCACCAGATCAGGCGATTTTAATACAACTCAGCACCGATCATCCTAACGGATTCAACGGTAAAATCCGTCTCAATCGCCCTGCCGACCAGAATTTTCCCACCGCAGTGACCCAAGTGCTTCATCCTCAACTTCTAGAAATGAGTGGAATGGTCACGCAGCGCGGCGGACAGATTGATTCCAAGCCCTATCCCATCACAGAAGGAGTGAAATTTCGCACCCTACTCTTGGCCCAAAGTCCTGACGGAAAAATTACACCCTCTGAAAATGGACTGGAAATAACCGGTGCAAAAATCCTCTATCTAAAATTGGTTACCGCGACCTCCTTTTATCACGAGCATTTCGAAAAAGTCGCAGAAGAACAGCTGGAGAAAATCTCTTTCAAAAGTTGGGGAGAGCTCACCTCTGCTCACGAGCGGGAGTACCAAACTTGGTTTAACCGAATGAGTCTGACCTTAGGAACAGAGACTGAAGATCTCCTCCCTACTGATCAGCGAATCGCAAGGGTAAAAAATGACCAAGTTGACCTGCATCTGGAGAAGTTGCTTTTCGACTTTGGAAGGTACTTACTCATCTCTTCCTCGCGACCCGGCACCAATCCTGCCAATCTCCAAGGCCTTTGGAATCAGCACATCGCCGCACCCTGGAATGCTGATTACCACCTGAACATCAACTTGCAAATGAATTATTGGCCTGCGGAAGTCACCGGACTCAGCGAACTTCACTTGCCACTTTTTGACTTTGTCGATAGACTGATCGAGAATGGAAAAAAAGCCGCTACAACCAATTTCGGCATCCGAGGAGCCATGCTGCCTCACACCACTGACATTTGGAAAATCCCGTTTCTTCAAGCTGCCACAGCCTATTGGGGGAGTTGGTTCGGAGCGGGTGCTTGGTTGGGGAGACACTATTGGGAGCACTACTTGTACACGGGGGATGAGAGATTCCTCAGGGAAAGGGCCTTTCCGGCCTTTGAGCAGATCGCACAGTTTTATTCCGACTGGTTGATGACCGATCAGAGAGACAGAAGGCTCGTATCCGCACCCTCGACCTCCCCCGAAAATCAATTCATCAACGAAAAAGGAATTAAAGCCGCATCGACCCTTGGTGCCGCTATGGACCAGCAATTGATCGAGGATATTTTTACCATTTATCGTCAATCCGCCGAGATTCTCAAGGTCAATACAGCCTTGGTCTCTACCATCAAGACCCAGCTCGAAGGTCTTCGCCCAGGAGTCCAACTTGGACCGGATGGAAGGATTTTGGAGTGGGACAGACCTTACGAGGAGCCTGAAAAAGGTCACCGCCACATGTCTCATTTGTATGCGTTTCATCCGGGAAATGCCATCACCCTTAGCCAAACACCTGACTATTTTGAAGCAGTAAAAAAGACCCTTCACTACCGCCTCGATCATGGAGGCGCTGGCACAGGCTGGTCACGGGCTTGGCTGATCAATTTCTCAGCAAGACTGATGGATGGACAAATGACCCATGATCACATCCAAAAACTCATTGCTCAATCCCTTTACCCCAACCTATTCGATGCCCATCCTCCCTTTCAGATCGACGGGAATTTTGGCTACACGGCAGGGGTAGCGGAGATGCTCCTTCAATCCCACGAAGAAGGAATCATCCGCATTTTACCGGCTTTGCCCAAAGCTTGGACTTCGGGAAAAGTAGCCGGATTGAAGTCCAGAGGCGGATTCACCTTGGATTTTACCTGGGAAAATGGGCAGATCAAAACAATGAAAATCCTCTCCAACCTCGGTAAAAAAGCAGTCATCCTCGCAGATGGTTCGGAGATCGAGCTTTTCCTTAAAAAAGGAGAAAGCATGGAAATGGAGTTTTGAACAGCATTTATCAAATGCCAATCCTACCAAGTTGAAAAAATAATTACCTTCCATTCATGAGTGAGCATTCGGTATCTGTAGCCATCATTGGCGGAGGCTTTTCGGGAATTGCAGCAGCAAAAAAACTTCATGAAGCAGGTACTTCCTTCCTCGTTTTGGAGGCAAGAGAGCGACTGGGGGGTAGGGTTTTCACCAAGCAATTTGACCAAGGCTATTACCTGGACTTTGGTGGGCAATGGATAGGTCCCACTCAGGATTGGATGTACGAGTTATGTCACGAACTCGACGTGAATTACTTCGAAACCTACAACCAAGGCAAAAACATCCTTAACCTTGGCGAAAAGCTCAAAACTTACCGAGGTACCATCCCAAAGCTCGACCTTTTCTCCCTACTCAATCTCGATTGGCTGATCCGTAAACTGGAAAAACTAGCACGACAGATCGATCCCAAAGCCCCATGGAATCACCCCAAAGCCAAGGAATGGGACAGCCAGCATCTGGATGAATTCCTACGCAAACACTCCAAAACATCGGCTTGCTACAAGGTGATCCGGGTAGGTTGCGAAACCATTTTCGCCTGCGATCCTGATCAGGTTTCCTTGCTTCATGGCTTGTTTTACATCCGCTCAGGTACATCGCTAGACTGCCTCATCAATGTCAAAGGGGGTGCCCAAGAGCATCGAATCAAAGGGGGAATGCAGACACTCGTCGAGGCCATGGCTAAGCCTTTTCTAAACCAAATCCGATTGGAATCCCCTGTAACCACAATTTCATATACCCATTCAGGAGTCACTATCCTTGGGAAAGGGTTTTCTGTTTATGCTGACAAAGTCATATTGGCTGTACCTCCACCCTTATTGGCTCAAATCTCCTTTTCCCCGGCATTACCTTCCCAAAAATTGCAGTTGCTTCACAATTACCCCATGGGCAGGGTGGCAAAGTGCTTTATGATCTACGAAATGCCCTTTTGGAGGGAGTTGGGATTTTCAGGCCAATCGGTATCCGATGACAAAACACCTTTTCAAACGCTGTACGACTGCTCCCCTGCAGATGCCAGCAAAGGAATTTTAATGGGTTTTGTGGTAGGAAGTCGAGCGGAGCAGTTTTTCTTCCTCGAAAAAAACGACAGAAAAGTGAAAATGGAAGCAATACTCACCAGGTATTTTGGAGAGAAAGCCAAGGAAGCCATCGAGTACCAGGAGTTTTCTATGATCGACGAAGCTTGGTCCAAGGGATGCTATGCGGCCTTGATGCAGCCGCACGCTTGGACGGATTTTCAAGACGCTTATCGAAGTCCTTTGCCTCCACTTTACTTCGCAGGCACAGAAGCAGCCACCAAATGGCATGGCTACATCGAAGGGGCGGTTTTAGCCGGAGAATCGGCGGCCATGGAGATTTTAGCAGCCATACACCATGATTAAGCGATTGATCAGTTTTCTTATATTGTTGCTGTTCTGTTGGCTGATCTGGTCAAACTATGGCCGTAATCTTCCTTACCCAGTACCAAAACCATATCTCTCCCTAGTGGAGAAGATTCCTGCAGCGGACAGTTTAGAAAGAACTCTGGTAGGAATCCAACCCTACATGGAAGTTCAGGACTACTTCTATCAGGAAACTTTCAAAGAAAAAATCACTTACTACCTACACGAAGCAAGAAGACAAGGATTTCTTGGGAAAAATTCAGCAGTCCTTCTTCCTGAATATCTGGGAACTTGGTTGGTTTTGGAAGGAGAAAAACATGCTATTGCCAAAGAGAAGACCCTTACTGATGCCATGACCTTAATGGTCCTAAGCAACTTTTTCGAATTTGGAATCTTCTATTTTCAAGATCAGGAAGAAAAGGACAAGGCTGCAGCGGCACTCTTCCGGATGAAATCCCGAAAAATGGCCAAGAGCTTTTACCTTACTTTCAGCGAGTTGGCCAAAGAATTCAATACCACTTTAATACCTGGTTCTATCATTCTACCAGAACCCCGAGTGATCAACGGTGAATTGGAAATTGAGCCTACAGGCAAACTATACAATGCCAGTTTTGTCTTTGGTCCTGATGGAAAAATCATTGGCAAGCCCATTCTTAAAGCCTTCCCAATTGAATCAGAACAGGATTTTCTAACCTCTGCCAGCACTGGAGAGCTGCCGGTGTTTGAACTTCCCATTGGCAAAACATCTGTATTGATCTGTGCCGACAGCTGGTTTCCCAGTGCCTATGAAAATGCCAAAAAAAATAAAGCTGAACTTATCCTCGTTCCTTCCTACTGCACCGGAGAAAGTACGATGGATAAACTTTGGCAAGGATACAGTGGGCAAAAGGAACCTTCGGGAACAGACCTCTCCGATATTGGAAAAATCACTGAGCAAGCCGCTTGGGAAAAATATGCACTTCCCGGACAGATCAAAAAAAGTGGTGCCAGTTACGGCATGAATGTGTTTTTGAGAGGTGAACTGTGGGATTTGGGTACCGATGGACAGCCATTGATCATTGCCAAAGGAGAATTAGTATCGGTAAAGCCGGCTGAAAAAGCTGGAATCTGGGCGTTAAAATTCTGATCTCATGTGTGACACGCTAGTGGCCCTTCCTCATGTGACCAAATCGGGTAATCTGATTCTAGGTAAAAACTCCGATAGAGAGCCATTGGAAGCACAGGCAATCATCCACGTCCCACAAACCATTCACCAAGAATCGCATCTTCAATGCACATTTATTAGCATTCCACAGGTAGAATTGACCTATCAAGTGATCCTATCCAAGCCTTTCCAGATGTGGGGAGCCGAAATGGGCTCCAATGAACATGGCGTAGTAATCGGAAACGAAGCGGTTTTCACGAATGTAAAGTTTGATAAAAAGCAGCTTGGCCTGACGGGAATGGACCTGCTGAGATTGGGGTTGGAACGAGGAAAAACCGCCAAAGAAGCACTTCAGATCATCATTAGTTTGCTCCATGAATATGGACAAAATGCCTGCGGAGGCTACCAAAACACCAATTTCTACTACCACAACAGTTTCCTGATTGCCGACACCCAGGAGGCCTTCATTTTGGAAACAGCCGGAAAATCATGGGCTTATCGGGCAGTAGCTGACTTTGGCAGCATCTCAAACAGCCTTTCGATCGAGGAGAATTACCTTGAAGCCCACTTCGAAAAAGAACCAAGGACCATCCAGGCACTCTTCTCAGGAAACCCGAAAAACTTCCGATCAACCTATTCTGATTTGCTCTATACCACAGCCGGACGCGCCAAGCAGCGGCAGGCTTGTACTTTGGGTTTATTGGAAAGAAAAAAGAAACCCAATATGGAAGATTTCTTCCAAGCCTTAAGGCAGCATGATCGAGAAGATTTTAATCCCAAGAAAGCGACCACAGGATGCATCTGCATGCATGCCACAGGTTTTACCAATCCATCCGATACGACAGGAAGTATGGTGGCTGAGATCCGAAAAGATGGGCAATCCACGATTTGGCTGACGGGAACTTCCCATCCCTGCATGAGCTTGTATGTCCCTTTTTATTTTGGAACTACGCTTGAATCAGACTTGCTAAATCCGGGTTCTCAAGCCGATCAAAGTCTTTGGTGGCAGGCCAAAAAGATGCATGAACGCCTACTCTTAGATTACCACAACCACCAACCAAAGCTTAGAATCCAGCTTGATGAAATCCAGAAAAACTGGTTGAAAAAAGATCAGGAACTGATTGAAAAAAAGGCTGATTTGGAAGTTTTTCAGGCCTTTTCGAACTCTTGTCTAAACGAGTATGTCCAGTTGATCAAGACTTGGAGTTGATCAAATGATGGAGGCTTTTTTGAAGTTTAAAGAAAAAATCCTTCAGTTTGGACTTTTTTGAGGGAGAAGCATCCTCTGCCAAGGGCAGGTATTTTTCAAGTTCATCTTCATGAAGCAGGATTAAATATTGGTAGGCCACCTCAATGGATTTGGCACGTTGGGAGAGGTAGCGAACCATGGAAAAAACCATAAACACCAATTCTACTATCCCCTCTTGCCAGTTTCCCAAATAAAAGGCTGACCCCGCAGCTAGAAACAAAACCACACAGAAACTCCTGAAAAACTTAGACTCTGCCATCAAGCGCTCCACCACAAAATATAAGGCTCCGCTGTGCTGGAGCAGGTATCCTAAGGCATATTTGAAATTGTTAAAATCTTTGGTGCTGACTTCTTTGATTTTTTGAGTTCGGATCCCGTTGGCTTGGGTGAACAGCGTATTTTTGGGCCACCAGATTTCTTTGATTTTAGCAAAAACCAGATCATCGAGGTAACTGGAAATAAGATAGACAAAGTGTCCCATCACATAGGCAGCAGCGGCAAAAGCCGCCCCAATCACCCATTCGGGCAAGTTGGGATGATCAAAAAATTGCCATTCTGAAATCAATCCGGTTTTCCACGCCAATCCAATCAACAGACCACCCGGCAAAATGAGGGTTAATAAATCCAACAATCCGAGGTTAAACTTGTCAAACATATTCTAAAAATTTTGGGAATAAGGTAAAAAATAAAATCCTTGGATACTAGGTATTTACCTTCCAAACATGTCCGTCCATATCTAAAATCTCCTTGCCCCAAATCGGCAATTCTGCTTTGATCCGCTCGACCAATTCATCACAGGCTTGCATGGCAGCTTTGCGGTGCTTGGAAGAAGTAAAGACAAACAGGCAAATCTCGCCAACCTTGATTTCACCTAAGCTATGGTAGATGTGCATGCAAGTCAGAGGATACTTGGCAAAAATTGCCTCTCGGATTTCAAAAGCCTTTTCCAAAGCCATTTCCTCATAGGCAGTGTAATCGATGGCGATGACTTTTCCTTCAGGCTTCTCATCGGCACGGATCTGTCCGAGAAAAATAGAGTGCCCACCGATGTCCGTTTTAGTAGCATGGTTGGCAATGGATTGGGCGATTTTCTCAGGAGCAATCGGGCCCTGCACAAAGATGTTTTTGGGTTTACGTTCCTTTTCCATGGGTCAATTAGGATTTCAGGTCATTGATACCACCCTTGATGGAGAAAATGGCTTTATCAGGATAGGTTTCGGAAAGTACCTGAGCAGCCTTCTGACTTCTCATTCCGCTTTGGCAGAAAATCAAAATCTGCTCCGCATCTTCAAGTTTGTCGAGTTGGGAATCCAGAACAGACATAGGGATTTTCATCAGCCCTGTACACACCAAAGGTGGTAATTCATCCAACTCGCGAACATCCACGAAGGCCACATTCTGGTTCATTTTACCCATGGCATCCTTCCAGGTCATCTCCTTCACCGCACCGCAGGCCTGTTGGTAATCGGTATTTTCTAAAACGGACCAAGATTCAGGGGCTGAGGAAGATTTCTTCGGCATCAATTCTACCTCGTAGGTTTGAGAAGTCAGACTGTTAAAATACAGCATGCGATTTTTCAGAGGTTCACCATAGCCACTGAGCACTTTGATCGCTTCCAAGGCCATCAGGTTGCCAATGATTCCCGGCAAAACACCCAAGACTCCAGTTTCCGCACAATTGGGAATTTCATTTGGCCCGGGCATCTCAGGGTGGACATCCCGGTAGTTGCAGCCTTCTTCTCCCAAATTAAACACCGACACCTGTCCCTCGTGCTGATAGATCGCCCCGAAGACAAAAGGCTTTCCATGAAGCAAACAGGCATCATTGACAAGGTAGCGAGTGGGAAAATTATCTGTGCCATCGATCACCAAATCGTAATCAGCAATCAATTCCTGGGCATTTTGTACGGTGAGAAACTCCGGGAAAATCTCCCAATTGATGTCGGAATACTTTTCTTGAAAATGACGAACAGCCTGTTCTGCCTTATTTTTCCCTAGATCCTTTTCACCGAAGAGCACTTGCCGGTTGAGGTTGGTGACATTGACGATGTCTCCGTCGATGACACCGATTCTTCCTACGCCGGCTGCGGCCAGGTACAGCAAAGCGGGACAGCCCAAGCCTCCCGCTCCTACCATCAGCACAGAGGCATTTCTGAGTTTCTTTTGGCCATCGATCCCGAAGCCATTTAAAATGTATTGACGATCAAATCGATTCATAGCTTATCCTCCTGAAAAGGGTGGCAAAAGTGCGACCTCTGCCCCCGATACTAACTCACTATCTTCCAGCACCATCTTTTTGTTTACCGCGAGGGAAAATTTCATGGATTTCAATACCGGAAATTGGTCAAAAAGCTGGTTTTTCAACGCCTCTGTGGTACCCGGATTTTCAAGTTCCATAGACACTTGGCCTATTTTCTCGGCGACCATTCCAAAAGCTTTGATGTGAATACGGTTAGACATGGGTTTGTTTTATTCAGACACCAAGTTACGGGTTCGTCTGCTTTTTCTCCCATAGATTTCTGTGATCATCACTGATAAAATGATCTCCTGCCTAAAGTTTGACCTCATTTATCATCCTTTGAAGTGAGTGAGGACACTCACTTCGGCGAGGCACTATTCATCAGTGAATCTGTGGCTCTATTCCTGTCTCTGCTTCCTCTGCGCCACAGCGGTGAATAAAACATTGAAGTGAGTGAGGACACTCATTTCGGCGATGGTTATTCAAAGAAAAATCTGTGCGAATCCGTGGCTTTTTCTGCGCAAACTTGCCTGCTGCAAGCAGGTCTGCGGGAAACGCTCATCCTAAAATCAACTTCACCGCAGCAAAGGCCAACACAAACGCCAACAGGTATTTCAAGGCTTTGGGACTAAACTTTTTAGCCCCCAAATACGCTCCCAAAGCCCCTCCGGCAATCGTCAACGGCAGTAAAACCCAAAGCTGGGTCGAAAACTCAATATGGAAAACCGAAGCCCCGAGAAAGCCCGCCACTGAATTGAGAAAGATAAAAAGTGCGCTCAATGCCGCGGTCTCCTTTACTCCCGCCCATCCCAGCATCAAAATGATCGGTGAAAGGATAATCCCTCCTCCGATCCCGATCATACCGGAGAGCAATCCAATCGCAAAACCCAAGACCGGGGCCATCCACCATTTTTGCTCCACTCGCGAAGTCTCCGAAATCGGAAAAACTCCTGTAAATCTCAACACAGGAAACAGCAACAACACACCCAACACTTGCTTGTAAATCCCGGTATCCAATAAAATCCTCCCGCCCAAATAGGCTGCAGGAATGGAAAACAGGATGAGAGACAAAAAGAGCTTGGTCGGAAAGACTCCGGATTTCCGATAGTTCAAAAAGGAAATCATGGATACAAACATGTTTAAAATCAAGGCCGAAGGGCGAATCTCCTCCGGAGCAAAACCCATCAGCGCTAAGATCATCAGGTAGCTACTCGCTCCTCCATGCCCCACCGAGGCATACATAAAAGCCGCAAATGGCATCAAAAAGTAAAGAAACACATCCCAAAGCTCCATCAGATTACCAAGGATAAAATGCCACCAAACTTCCAGCTTCGACATGTTCCAGCTCTTGAGGAATTTCCACGACACCATCCGCAATTCCGAAAGAAAGTAGATTAAAGGATTCCTGAGCGGGTAGGATGATCACGCGACCATTGTCTAATTTGGCCTTAAGGAAAAAGGTCAACGGTGCTTTTTTATTAAAATCCGAAGCGATCGGAAAGTAAGCAGGTGCAGTCCAAGCATCAGGATTACCAAGAATCCGAAGGAGAAAAGGCTTCACATATTGGATAAAACAGGTCAGTACAGAAGCAGGATTACCGGGCAGGGCAAAGACCATTTTCTCACCCTTTACTCCCGCAAAGATGGGTTTGCCGGGCTTTTGCTTCACCTTGTAAAACAGCTGCAAGACCCCATTTTCAGCCAAACTGCCCTTTACAAAATCATAATCTCCGACTGAAATTCCACCCGTCAACAGCACTACATCAGAGGCTCCTAAGGCTTCTCCAATTACCCGAGTAACTTCTGATTTTTCATCTTTCACCTTCAGCACTTTTACTTCCTTGATTCCCATTTGATTCAGGTAGGCAATCAAAGCAGGACCGTTGGCATTGTAGATCTGTCCGGGCTGAAGGGCTTGACCAATTTCGATGATTTCATCTCCTGTGAGGATGATGGACAGGCTAGGTGAACTAATGACCTCCACCTGCTCAATCCCCAGCGAAGCCAAAAGCCCAATCGTACCTGGAGTGACTTGAGTCCCGGAATTAAGGATCAATTCTCCTGTCTGACATTGGGAACCAGCCTTTCGGACATGCATGCCTTTGACGAGCTTTTCCAATTCAAAAAAGATAGTATCTCCAATTACTGTGACCCACTCCTGCTGCACCACTGTATCGGCACCTCGAGGTACGGGTGCACCGGTAAAAATGCGAACAGCTGTTCCCTTTTCCAACGTAAAGTCAGGATTGACTCCCGCCTGTACCACTTGGGCTAACTTTCGGCTTTCACCCAAATCATCCCACGCAAAAGCATAGCCATCCATGCCCGAATTGTCGAAGGAAGGCACATTCATGGGGGCAAAGACAGGATTTGAGGTAAATTTTCCAACGGCTTGGGAAAGAGGAATAATGTGGCTTTTGGGAGAAATTGCCAACCCTTTTAGCAGCTCTTTGGCTTTTGATACGTCAACAAACTCGTGCATCATCCTCCGATTTTGATCATACTGCGGTTTTCAATAGCGTCTGGATTGGCCTTTAAGTAATCCGGGGAAAACTGTCCTCCCAAGGCAGCATGCTTTCGTGAAACTGAAAGTCGGATCAAAGATTCAACCTCCTCTCCTCTTCGCAGCGCACCCAGTAAATCCAATTCCTCTTTTCCAAAAAGGCAATTTTTGATTTTCCCATCAGCTGTAAGGCGGAGTCTGTTACAGTCCCCACAAAAGTGCTCGCTCATGGTGGTGATGAAGGCAAAAGTCCCTTGAAAACCAGGCACCTGATATTTTTTTGCGGTATCGTGCTTTTTGTCTTCCAGCTTGATCACTTCAAACTTGCCTTTGACCAAGTCAAGCATCTGTGCAGCCGTCACCACTTTGTTGCTTTGCCAATGGTTGCCTGCAAAAGGCATAAACTCAATGAAGCGAACATGAAGCGGCAGCTTTTCCGTCTGCTGTACAAAATCACAGATTTCGTCTTCGATCAGCCCGTGAAGGGCCACTGCATTGACCTTGACCCGAAAACCTTCTTGTAAAAGGATTAGAATATTTTCCCACACCTGATCCAATTGATCTCGGCGGGTCAGCTTGAGGAATTTTTCTCGGTTGAGTGTATCGAGGCTGACATTGACGGAGCGAACTCCCGATTTTTTGAGCACCTCGATGTGCTTATGAATCAGGACACCATTGGTAGTAAGGGTGAGTTCGACCGGGAAAGTAGAAAGCCGCTCCAAAATTTCAGGGAATTCCTTTCTGACCAAAGGCTCACCACCAGTCAACCGGATTTTTTTTACCCCCAGCCCGACAAATGTTTCTGCCAAGCTCAAGATTTCCTCCTTGCTCATGAGCTTGGACTGAGGCATCCACTCCATCTCCTCCACCGGCATGCAGTACGCGCAGCGGAAATTGCAGTTGTCCGTCAGGGAAATCCGCAGGTAATCGTGTACGCGTCCGAAACTGTCTTGAAGCATGGTACTAGTTTAGGGAATTGTCCCGTAAAAACGTAGGTTATTTTGTCAGAGATCCAAATTAAGGATGAACCAAAAAAATCCCAATCTCTAAATCTCCCATCTCTTATTCTCCAATCTCTAAATCTCTTACTCTCCTATTCTCTAATCCCTCAACTCCCCTTCCTAAACTGGGTCGGACTCATGCCCAGTTGTTTTTTGAAGAAATTATTGAAGTGGGTGACCTCAGTAAAGCCCAAAGCAAAGGCGATTTCAGAGACATTCCATCGACTTTGTCTGAGCAGGATTTTAGCCTCTTGGATCAACCGCTCGGAAATGAGTTGCGTAGTAGTTTTTCCAGTCATTTCCTTCACTGCCCGATTGAGGTGATTGACGTGAATGTTGAGCTGATCCGCAAAATCAGAAGCAGACCTTAACTGAATTAGCGTGTGCGTCTCATCGATAGGAAACTGCCTTTCGAGTAGCTCGAGGAAAATGGAAGCGATTCGCAGTGCGGCATTTCCATGTTGGGCTGTATGAATCTCTGCAGGCTGCAGTTTCATTCCGATGTGCACCAATTCCAGAATCAAGTTGCGAATCAAGTCATATTTATACTTGTAATCTGATTTGAATTCAGCCTCTATCCTCTCAAAAATCTGCTGAACTGCAAATACTTCCTCATCCTTCAACTCAAAAACATGAGTGCCCTGAGGCTGGAAAATCTCATACTTCTGAATGTCAGGAAAATCAACAAAAAACTGAGGATTGAAAATACAATAAACACCCTTTAGGGTAGAATGATTGCTGTCCCACTTGTAGGGAACCATGGGATTGGAGAAAGACAAAGCCTGCTTTTTGACCTCATAGACCCGGTCTGCATAATGAACTTGACTCTGACCCTGCACCAGCATCACTTTGTAAAAATCACGTCGCCGATAAGGGATGGCCTTGACCTTTCCCTCCCAAAAAGGTTCCAATCTAAAGATATTGAAATGCCCCATGTCCTTTTTCAGGTCTTCAGGCAGCCAATTGAACTTGCGCTGGTAAAACTCCTCCAAAGATTCCGGCTTTTCCATAGCGGATTTGATCAGTCTCTTTTGTAGTTATTGGAGAAATTGTAAAGCAAACTCAGGTTCCAAACAAAGTTGTCGCTTGGAACATCCGATTTGATTTTTTGATTGAAAAGCGTTTGGAAAGCTATCGGGAAATTATCCTTGGTCACGGTAAAACTTGAAGTAACATAGGTTCCGGTATTTTCATCCACCCGCAGGAAATAGAGTTGAGGATTCATTTTCAACTTGATTTCTTTCCCCAAAGGAAGATTGGAAAAAATGGTATTCAAGGCGATGAAATTGGAATTCTTAGGTGGCACGGGATTGAAACCATGACCTTGGAGGTAATATAATCCTACGCTAAAGCGATTGGAGACTTTATAGGTTGGCATGAATTCTCCGGCAAAAAACCGGCTCGCGCGCATGACTGATTCTTCTTTTCCGTTGACCATGATCTTCATGTCTCCGAAAATAAAGGCCGGGTGAAGTCCCACATTTAGCGTAAATCTCTTGTCCTTGATGACTTTATACCTACCCCAAAACACAAAAGCCCAAGGCTTGCCATCCATGCCAAATCGAATCATGGGATCAAAGGACAAACGCTCTCCTCCGATACTTAAATCAAAGAATACCGCAGGACGGCCGAGTGTAAACGAGGGAATCAAAGAAATACCATTATTGGTCGCAGTGATAGTTCCGTTAAAGTGATGACTGGGTTTGGCATCCTGAGCTAGGACATTTGTAGAGAGAACCAAACTTATCAGGATCAAATAGCTGCTTTTTTGAAAGGTTGGAATGAAAAGTCCTTCCAAAAGGATCTTACAAGAAGTGGTGAAAATAGATTTCATAGGTGGGTGGGAGATAAACAGCTGCAAAAGTCGCAAAAGAATCCGGCTAAATCTTGATGAATTTCAAATCAAAACTTATGCTTTTCAAACAAATGTAAATAAGCGGGCCTCTTTAATTCGGCGAATTGAGCTAATGCCCTAAATAAACGAGGCACTTTGGGAAAATAGGTTCATGTAAAACCAAGAGAAAAATTTATTTGAATATCCGCAATCTTACCATCAAGTAGATCCTTGGCTCTAAGAGCGCGGATATTCGTCAACTGACCACAGACGACAGTCCACAGCACTACTAATCGGACTTAAATCCTTATCTTATTTGGTTACTGGTAGAAAAGCGGATAATCAGAAAAATTTATCAACTAAAACACCTCCATTTCTATTTCAGTGATTATTTTACCCAAATGAAAAATAAGCTAACCACGATACTGACACTTTTGGGAATCTTTTTGACTGGCATGTTGCGAGCTCAAGTCCAAATAGTCGCTGAACAAGACCAAGAGCGAAACCTGACTCTATTTTCTTTCAATGACTCAAAAATCCCCTACACGGTACAAATCCATTTTGTGAAATTGGAAAACCTGGAATCCTTGCAAGGCGATCTCCTCTACAAATTGGCCAAGCCGGGCAAAAGCACCTTGGTCAAACTCCAATCGATCTACGGAAATGTCCAAACGGGATTCCGATACAACACCAAGCTCTACAAAGGTGATATCCAACCTAGTATTCCCTTTGAATCTCCTTACCTGATCCCTGTAGAAAAGGGCATTTCTGTCAGCATGAGACCGCTTTTGGCCAATCAAAAAGTCCCTGAAGACCGAAGATATACAGGTGTGGGATTTTACTTTGAGGAGTCAGCCACTGTCTGTGCCCCCAGAAAAGGAATCATTTCCGAAATCAAGATGGATGTAGAAAAAGTCGCCGATGGCCTTGCTGACTTCTCCTCCGAAAACTACGTGGAGATCTACCATCAAGACGGTTCATTCACCCGACTTTCTGGATTAAAAGCCAACTCTGCCAAAGTAGTGGTTGGAGATACCGTCATCCCCGGTCAAGCTCTTGCCGAGTCCTCTACCCAGGGCAGCTCTTCCCAACACCATGTCAAGATGATCCAAAGCCGCTGGGAGATGGAGGTCAATGGTGTGACTTGGGTGAATTTCCCGGTACTGATTCGTTCGGAAAAAGAAGAACTGCTCAGTGACAAAGCTTCGGAAAACCTCCAATCCACCCATCCTGAAGAATTGATTGCCAAAGAATTGGACAAAAAGGAATTGAAAAAGTATTTGGGGAAATAATGAATCCCATTGAAACTTCAGGTAGAATTTGCCCCCTGTAAATCAGGGTTTTTCAATCCGTAACTGATTAGTCAGCACTGATAAATAAAACCTATCAGGCACCCCCTTGGTGAGTTTTTGCCAATAGTTTTAT
Organism: Algoriphagus aquatilis; assembly: GCF_042657405.1. Classification (NCBI taxonomy): domain Bacteria; kingdom Pseudomonadati; phylum Bacteroidota; class Cytophagia; order Cytophagales; family Cyclobacteriaceae; genus Algoriphagus; species Algoriphagus aquatilis. The sequence continues at coordinate 56,819 of NZ_JBHSKS010000003.1, read as the reverse complement.
TTCGTTGACATGAATTACATGCTCCGGGTGCCCGTGTTTTGCTAGGTAAATCATGGACTGTGCAACTTCTTTCAGACTGCAAACCAGGGATGATGAAAGGAAATTGAACAAGGGTATCAACCACGATAGGTAAGAATAGTACTTCAAAACATGCTTCTGTCCGGGCATTGGAGTCAGCACCCCCACACGATACCCAAACGCTTGCTTGAAGGGTAATTTCATCAGGTCGTTTTCGGTTTTGCCCTTCACTCTAGCCCACATGGAGCTGCCTTTTTCTGTACTATCTGTTCCTTTTCCACTGATATACATAAAAGACATCCCTGGATTAGGGCCCAATGCTTTTGCAAAATGAAGGGTGGTATCGTAAGTGATTCGGGAATAATCTACCTCACTCATTCCCAAGCTACTGACACCGGCGCAATAGAAACATGCATCATACCCCTTGAGATGAGGATCACCGAGATCCAAATCAAGAAAGTCGGAAACGAGGTATTCTTTAAGTTTAGGGTGACTTTGCTGGAGTGGCTTTCGGCTGACACTGAGTATTTCTGTGATTTCAGGTTCTTGAAGGCAAGCCATTAGGACTCCTTCTCCAACCATTCCTGTAGCGCCTGTGATGATGATTCGCATGGATGTGGTGTATTGAGATGTGAAATTAACCGTACTTTGGATTATCCTACTGCAAAGCATAAACGCTATGCGTAGAAAAAGGAAAAACCTAATTCCTAATGACCAATATCACTGAAATTGCTTTTATAAAACGCAACCTCAACATGTCCAATTCAAGTTGTAAAGTATTAGAAAAGATTTGAGGGGAAGGAAATTATTAGATTTCTTAGATCAGTTTATAACCTTTGTAATATGCCATGTCCCTACAAACTCTCCTAAGTCATTTAGAAAGTTTTATCCCACTGGATCCCGAAGAAAAAGTAAGAATTGAACTCAAATTCGAACAGTTCTCTATAAAACGAAGGGAAAAACTACTAACCGCTGGAGAGGTCTGTAAGGATTATTTTTTTATCGTTACGGGCTGTTTTCGCATGTTTGGAGTAGATGACAAAGGCTTCGAGCACAACATTCAGTTTGCAGCTGAAAACGATTGGATCGCCGATATCGGGAGTTTTTACAGTCAAAAAATCAGTCAGCTGAATATTGAGTCGCTAGAAATTTCATCCGTGCTTCGGATCCACCAGCAGGATTTGTTTGAGCTTTTTACAACCATCCCCAAGCTCAACCGGATTTTCAAAGTGATGATCGAACACAAGTACATTGAGCTGCAAAACCGAGTGCTTCAGAATTTCAGTTCTACCGCAGAACAGCGCTATTTGGCTTTTTTGGAACAATATCCCCAACTGAAAAACCGGCTACCGAACACCCAAATCGCCTCTTATTTGGGAATTACTCCTGAGTTTCTTAGCAAAATCAGAAAAGAACTTCGAGACAATTGATTGAAATTCTTAACCTAGATTAAGGGTAGTAGTATCTTTCATTACCCAACTTTGTGCTATCAATCCAACATAAACAGCATCATGAAAATCTTACTTTCCATCCTTAGCCTTTTTGCCATGACCACATTCGTGCAGGCTCAATCTACCATCGACGAAATGGTCAAAGACTGGGAACGCTCCAAAGCCTACACCAAAGAATACCTCGATGCCATGCCTGCCGAAGGCTATGCCTTGAAACCAACTGCTGAAATGCGATCCTTTGCCCAGCAAATGCTTCACCTGACAGACGGGAACTACGGATTTGCTTCCGCTGCCACAGGGGTAGCCAGTCCAGTAGGCATGGGTGAATCCGAAAAAGCCACAGACCAATCCAAAGAAAATGTGACCAAGCTCGTGATAGCAGGCTATGATTTTGTCATCAACAGCATCAAAACCATGACTCCTGCCCAACTGAATGAGGCCACCAAACTGTTCGGCCGATTTGAGATGACTAAAGGAAAAGCCCTGGAAAAATGCTTTGAGCATCAGACCCACCACCGAGGTCAGACGACTGTGTACATCCGCTTGGCCGGTGCGACCCCTCCTCAGGAGAAGTTGTTTTAATCTCCTGAGGCAAAACCCTTCCTAGACAACTTTTCCAAAGGTCGCCACGGTTAGTGTCTCACTAACCGGAATGAAAAATTGATCAAGTGAGTGGAGACACTCACTTGGGCCACAGAATCAACTTTTCCAAAGTTTTGAACTTTGGAAAAGTTTGGTGAACTCTCTGCCTCGGTTAGTGCCTGTCTGCCGACAGGTAGATCCCCACTAGCCGGAACTTAAAATCTTCCCCATTTACATCTTCCTAAACCCATTATCAATTGAATGGATTTTCACTTGGGTGGAATTCCTATTTTCTTTAAAAATGAAAAAACACTTCATTATCCTGGCTTTGATGCTGGCCTCCTTAAGCGCAAATGCACAAACCCTCAAACTCAAAAACCAAGAGTTTGAACTTCACAATGTCACCGGAGAGATCGTAGAATTTCAAGGCAAAAAAGCCCTAAAGATTGAGCGCGATCTAACTGCGATCCCCTTTGATTCCACTCGGGTAGAAGCTACTGTAGATGAGCCACATTATGCCCGCTTGCTCGGCTTGGAGGATTTCGAAAACGGAACCATCGAGGTCAAAATGTATAGCCAACTGAAAGTCCCTGCACCCTATTCGGGCATTGCGGGATTTATCGGGCTGTTTTTCCGAGTTCAAGAAGATGATTCAGCCTTTGAGAGCATTTATGTCCGTCCCAAAGTAGGTCGTTCAGACAATCAATTGCACAGAAATCATGCGGTGCAGTACTTTTCTTATCCGCAATACAAATTTGACACACTTCGAAAAATCGCTCCCCACCGCTACGAAGGATCGGCTCCTGTCGCCTTGAACGAATGGTTTACCATGCGGATTGAGGTGAATGGGGAAACGGCCGAGCTGTTTATCAATAACTTGAAGTATTCTTCCTTCATCGTAGACAAGATGTTAGGTACTTCGAAAAAAGGATTTGTCGGACTCTATGTAGACATCGGAACTATCGGTTATTTCAGGGATCTGAAAGTAACCAAGCGTGCCTACCAAGAAAAGAAAGCAGGAGACGAAGTGTCAGACATTTAAATCTTAATTTAGCCAAGCCATGATCAATCGTATTCTAATATTCCTATTGACATTAGTTAGTCCCTTTTATATCCTCGAAGCCCAAACGATCCGATTTGAGGGAAAAGAATTTTCGCTATCCCATGTGAAAGCTTCTGTGGTCCAACTGAACGGCGAGGAAGTGCTTCGTGTAGTGCGGGACATGGATTCTTTCCCCTTTGAAAAAGGAGTAGACGAACCCACATTTGTTAAGTTGACAGATCTCGATCTTGAAAATGGAAGCGTGGGAGTCAAGGTGCTGAGCCGCTTATTACCAAATGCCCCAGCCTTTTCCCGTGGATTTATCGGTTTGGCCTATCGGATCAACGACGACAATTCCGCCTACGAGTCCATCTACATCCGGCCCACCAACGGGCGGGCTGAGGATCAGATTCGCAGAAATCACTCGATCCAATACTATGCCTACCCGGAGTACAAGTTTGACCGGTTGCGAAAGGAATTCCCCGAGCAGTTTGAAACCTATGCCGACATGGGATTGGACGAGTGGATCACGATGCGGATTGAATTTGACGGCAAATCGGCAAAATTATTTCTCAATGGTCAAGAGCAACCTGCTTTTTTGGTCAAAAAGATGCTCGGCTCAAGTAAAACCGGATCCATCGGACTTTGGGTAGAAGTCGGAACAGAGGGATTTTTTAAAGAATTGAAAATCAATCCATAAACCCTCCTATTTTTTCTGACTTTTTTAGAAGCACTCCACTCTTTAAAACTGCAGGATTAACCTATCCTTTGTTTGATTTGGATAATCTTTTGTTTGAATTCGGTTATTTTTCACTGAATTGCATGGTGAATTTTGTAGGGTCATTTAATCAAATCAACCTACAAATTGATCCCCGATGAGACTAAGAAAACTGGGGAATAGTGGATTGGAGGTTTCGGCCTTAGGATTAGGCTGCATGGGTATGAGCTTTGGCTATGGTCAGGCTGCTGATAAAAAGGAAATGATTTCCCTAATCCGAAAGGCGGTGGAACTTGGAGTCAACTTTTTTGACACTGCCGAAGTCTATGGACCATTCGCCAATGAAGAATTGGTCGGTGAAGCTTTGGCTCCTTTCAAAAACAAAATGGTCATCGCTACCAAATTCGGTTTTGCGCCGAATCAGGAAGGACGTTGGAGTCAGCTAACCAGCCGACCTGAACATATCAAAGCTGCCGTGGAAGGATCACTAAAGCGGCTCAAAGTCGAATCCATCGACTTACTCTATCAACACCGGGTAGATCCGAAAGTGCCAATTGAAGAGGTGGCGGGAGCAGTCAAAGAATTGATTCAAGCCGGAAAAGTCAAGTATTTCGGACTTTCTGAAGCTGGAGTAAAAACAATCCGACGGGCTCATGCGGTACAGCCTTTAGCCGCACTGCAAAGTGAGTATTCCCTTTGGTGGAGAGAGCCTGAGGAAGAAATCATTCCAACACTGGAAGAACTGGGAATCGGGTTTGTCCCTTTCAGTCCACTTGGAAAAGGTTTTTTGACAGGGAAAATGGATGAGAAAACCCGCTTTGCCCCAAATGATTTCCGAAACGTGGTTCCACGATTTGCAGCTGATGCAAGAAACGCCAACCTGGAATTGGTGCATCAACTGGAGATTCTCGCTGCTGCCCACAGGGCCACTCCAGCCCAGGTAGCTTTAGCTTGGCTTTTGGCTCAAAAGCCCTGGATCGTCCCAATCCCGGGTACAACAAAATTGCATCGCTTGGAGGAAAACGTGGAAAGCAAATTCCTTCGCTTATCCAACAGCGATTTGGAACTTATTGACCATGCGCTATCTCAACTGAAAATCGTGGGAGACCGATATCCGGAAGCTTCGCAGAAAATGATCGATCGATAAATCAAATAAATAGAGGTATGAATAAGCCACTTGAAAATCAAAAAGAATCCTCCAGAAGGAATTTTATGAAAGCTGGGTTGACGATGGGAACCGCATTTTTCGCATCTCCAATACTTGCAGGAGGTACTTCAAAAAGTTCGGAGGCCACTTCAGGAAAAGCAAGCATAACCAAAACCCGAACCCTTGGATCTGGAAAACATAGTTTGGAAGTCACCGCTTTGGGTCTTGGCTGTATGGGAATGAGCTATCACCGGGGAAGGATTCCAGATCGCAAAGTCTCCATTTCCTTGATACGAAAAGCCTATGAAGCAGGGGTGAATTTCTTTGACACGGCTGAAGTCTATGGCCCTTATACCAATGAAGACCTCGTAGGAGAAGCATTGCAGCCATTTCGAAAAGAGATTCTCGTTTCGACCAAGTTTGGATTCAATATCCAAAACAATCAAATGGCTGGAATGAACGGCCGGCCTGAGCAAATCCGAAAAGTGGCTGAAGAATCCCTGAAACGTCTGAGAACCGATGTCTTGGACTTATTTTACCAGCACCGCCAAGATCCAAATGTCCCCATCGAGGACGTCGCTGGCACGGTGCGGGACCTGATTCAGGAAGGAAAAGTCCGCAACTTCGGGCTTAGCGAAGTCAATGTGGAAACTATCCGCCGGGCTCATGCCATCCAACCGCTCACAGCCATCCAAAGTGAATACCATCTGATGTGGAAAAAGCCCGAAGAAGGGGTGCTGTCTGCTTGCGAAGAGTTGGGAATCGGATTTGTGCCCTATAGCCCGATGAACCGTGGATTTCTGACCGGCATGCTCAATAGCCAAACCAAGTTCTTTGCCGAAAACGATAACCGTGCCGGCTTGCCTCGCTTTCAGCCCGATGCGATGGCCGCCAACCGGCCGATTGTGGAAGCTTTGATCGACTTTGGACATCAGCGTGGACTGACTCCTACTCAAGTTGCCTTGGCTTGGCTGTTGCACCAAAAGCCCTTTATCGTACCGATTCCCGGTACGACCAAAGAAGCACACCTGATGGAGAATCTGGCAGCTGCCGAGATTACTTTCTCAGAAGCAGAGCTGAAAGAGTTGACCGAAACGATTGCCGGAATGACAGTCTATGGTGATCGCTACACTCCTGTGGAACAAAGCAGAGTTCAAAACTAAAATTCTCAAATGAATGGAAGCTTTTTCTAATTCCGAGAAATTACTTTAAAACAAAATTTTAAAATGAAAGCCTTAGTACAATCATTCATTTTCCTCTTAGTTATTTTCCACTCAAATGCACAGTCCATGGAAAAATCGCTCGAACAACGCATTACCGAAATCGAGGAAAAAATGGCCATAAAAAATGTGGTAGATCGTTTTTCCAATCTTGCCGACACCAAAGATATCGAGCAGCAAGTGTTACTCTTTACCGAAAACGGGACGGTGGAATCCATTTTCAAAGGAACGCCACCGATAAAACTGGTAGGTCGCCAACAATTAAAAGATACTTTTTCGCAGTTTTTGTCTGGTTTTCACACGGTGTATCATCAAAACGGACAGCAAACCATCGAAGAGTTGACAGAAAATACTGCAAAGGCTACTTCCTATTGTCACGTAATTTTGGTGGGTGAGCAAAATGGAAAAACAACCAAGACTACACTTTACACCATCTATAAGGATGAATTTGTCAAGCAAAACGGTCAATGGCTTATTAAACATCGAACTTCTAATTTCATCTGGAGAGAGGTTCAAGAGGTTAACTAGGTCCATCAAATCACTTTTCGATCTGGATCTCAATTGTTCCAGATTGATTCATAAAGCTTTCTGTTTGATTTCCGTAAGGCGACCCCCATCGGAAATCCCTAACTTTAAATCTTAATTTCAACAAAATGGCCATTTTCAATCTCAACATCAACGGAACTTCCAAGCAAGTCGACGTGGACCCTAGCACCCCTGTGCTTTGGGTTTTGCGTGACCACTTGGATTTGGTAGGCACCAAGTTTGGCTGCGGCATAGCGCAGTGTGGTGCGTGTACGGTTCACCTAGACGGCAATGCGGTGAGATCCTGTTCGCTTCCCGTTTCAAGTATCGGAAACTCAGCAATCACCACCATCGAGGGTCTATCCGAAAATGCAGATCACCCGGTTCAAAAAGCCTGGATGGAACACGATGTGCCTCAATGCGGGTATTGCCAAGCCGGTCAAATCATGACTGCGGCGGCTTTGCTTCAGCAAAATCCAAACCCCAGCGATGAAGAAATCGAAAATGCGATGAACGGCAACATCTGCCGCTGTGGCACTTACCTCAGAATCAAAGCTGCAGTCAAAACCGCCGCCCAAAACCTTTAATCCGAAAACCTATGGCAACTTTAGATAAAAAATTAGACCGCAGGTCATTTTTGAAAGTCTCAGCCTTGGCAGGTGGAGGCATGGTGCTCAGCTTTAGCTGGCTGGCAGGATGCAAGCCGACTCCAGAGCAGGTTTTGGAACTACCGAAAGAGTGGTTTGAACTCAACAGCTACATCAAAATCGGAGAAAACGGAGCCGTGACACTCTTCTCCCCTAATCCTGAATTTGGATCCAATATCAAAACTTCCATGCCGATGATTTTGGCGGAGGAACTGGATACGGATTGGAAAATGGTGATGGTAGAGCAAGCAGATTATTTCCCTACCCGATTTGAACGGCAGTTTACCGGTGGCAGTCAGAGCATCCGGCAGGGCTGGACTCCTCTCCGAACAGCCGGTGCCACAGCCCGGGCCATGTTGATCGCTGCTGCAGCACAAACATGGAAAGTACCCGCTTCTGAAATCACCACTTCCGCCGGAATTTTGGAACATAAAGGCAGTGGAAAGAAAGCCCACTATGGTGAAATGGCCTCCTTGGCAGCTTCTATGCCTGTCCCCGAAGAGGTGAAATTGAAAGAGATTAATGCCTTCAAAATCGTCGGCTCCTCCAAAAAGAATGTGGATGTCGAAAAAATTGTAACAGGAAAACCACTATTCGGTATCGATCACAAAGTAGAGGGCATGAAGTACGCGGCCATCGTACATCCTCCCGCTTTTGGGATGAAGCTGAAGTCATTTGACAAAAGCTCGGTCAGCAGTATGCCCGGAATCTTGGACGTCTTTTCTATCAACTTATTCAAAGATGATTACGGGAGAAACTTCTTTGACACCACCACCTTCCCGGAGATTGTCGCTATTGTAGGCAATTCCACTTGGGAAGTGATGCAAGCCAAGAAAACTTTGGCTGTGGAATGGGAAAATGCTCCTGCGTCTAATTTTGAAGTGGCAGGATTTGGTGGAAGACCAAACACCAAAATGACAGTACCTGCAGGATTGGAAAACAGTAACCGCCACAAAGAGCGGATGGCCGAATACATTCAAAAGCCTGGAAATGTGGTTAGAAGAGACGGAGATCCTGAAACAGCCTTCAAAAAGGCTGCAAGAATCCTTGAAAAAACCTATTCTGCACCATTTTTGGCCCACAACACCATGGAGCCGATGAACTGCTTTGCAGATGTAAAAGGAGACAAGGCAGTGATCTATGGTCCCACACAAGCTCCTGAATTCATCATTACCACGCTAGCCAACAGTCTAGGAATCTCTAAAGAGAATATTCAGATCAATCTGGCTAGGATGGGCGGAGGCTTTGGACGCCGGGCTTACAGCCACCACATGATTGAGGCAGCATTGATTTCCCAAAAAATCCAAGCACCTGTCAAAATGGTCTACACCCGCGAAGATGACATGAGTGCCGGAGTCTACCGACCAACTTATTCTGCAACCTACCGAGCAGCTTTGGACGAAAACAATAACCTCCTTGCACTGCATGTGAAGGCAGGTGGAATTCCTGAAACTCCCCTTCATGCCAATCGATTTCCTGCCGGTGCGATTGATAACTACCTGGCCGAAAGCTGGCAGATTGAATCCAACATCACCATCGGAGCTTTCCGTGCCCCTCGATCCAACTTCATGGCAGCAGCCGAACAAAGCTTCTTGGATGAATTGGCTGAAGCGATGGGAAAAGATCCGATCGAATTCCGTTTAGAACTGCTCAAGCGTGCCGAAACCAATCCTGTTGGAGAAAACAATGATTACGATGCCAAGCGCTATGCGGGAGTACTCGAACTCGTACGAGATAAGTCCAACTGGAAAACTCCGGCACCTGGAGTAAGTCGTGGCGTTTCAGCGTACTTCTGTCACAACTCTTATGTGGCTGAGGTGGTAGATACCAAGATTGTGGATTCAAAACCGGTGGTCGAAAAAGTATATGCAGCTGTGGACTGTGGCATAGTGGTCAATCCAGACTCAGCGATCAACATGGGCGAAGGAGCCATTATCGATGGTATCGGAAACGCCTTCTTTGGTGAATTGGCCTTCGAAAATGGGGTTCCGACCAAAACCAATTTTGACAAGTACCGCATGATTCGTCAAAAAGAAGCACCAAGAGCGATCGAAGTTCACTTTGTGGACAGCAAAGAAGACCCAACCGGATTGGGCGAACCCTTCTTCCCTCCTGTCTTCGCAGCCTTGGCCAACTCACTGTACAAAGCCACCGGCAAGCGCTACTACGAGCAGCCTTTTGCGCCGCAGTTGGAGATGGAGAATCTGAAGATGTGATACATGGTTAAAAGTGGTTTGTGAAGACACAAACCACGGCGGAAGAGTAAACCTTTGAGGTTTTCAAAAACCTCGAAGGTTTTAGAAAATATCCCAAACCAAACAGCCCGAGGATTGCTCCTCGGGCTGTTTGGTTTTAAGGCTTTTAAAATTGGAAGGCTATTTTTCCAGCAGTATCACCTCACCATATTCTTCATCTTCTTCACAATCAAGTCCACCGCCATTTTGGGATTGAATCGGTAAAGTATATCCAGCATCGTGGCATCTTTTCCGACAAGCACTCTGAATTTATTTTGCTCGATCCCATCGATCATGATGGTTGCTGCTTTTTCCGCTGAAAGAATTTTTTGAGCACCTTTACTACTAGCCACCGAGGCGGGTGAATTGAGAACTGAATTTTTCATGATGTTGGTATTGACTGCACCGGGATGGATTACGGTCACGCCAACATTCGTTCCTTTTAGTTCGGAATAAAGCCCCTCGGTCAGGATTTTGACCGCAGCCTTGGAGGCACTGTAAAACGTCTGCCCGGGAAAAGGAATAAAGCCTCCCATGCTGGACACATTGGCGATATGGGCCTCAGGCCGCTTCAGAAGATCAGGGAGAAAAGCCTTGGTCATGTACAAGGTTCCATAAAAGTTCACGTTCATCACCCGCTCAATTACTGCATAGTCCAGATCTTTCACATCCACAAATGGCTGAATAATCCCGGCATTGTTGATTAGTCCATCGACGTTACCATGAATGCTTTTCACTTGTTCGGGAAGTAATTCAACAGTTGCCCGATCAGTGATATTTACCACATGGAGGGAGACTTTGTCCCTTCCTGCCAGTTCGGCAGTCTGTTCCAAAGCCTCGGGATGGATGTCCACCATGGCGACCCTGGCGCCTTTCTTGACCAATTGAATAGTCAATTCCCGCCCCATACCACTGCCCGCTCCTGTGACTACAATGATTTTTCCGCTTACCTTCATTTTTGTTTTTTAAAAGAAGTCCTTCGCTAAAGCTTACTGGCTGACAATGACTTTTACCCGATCAATATTTTGAATTCTCGCAAATGGAGTCGAAGAATCACCTTCCCGCTGAGTGGCAATCCGAAGGGAAGGATAATAAGTGCCCGCCTGGTCGAATTGGTGAGAAATGGAAAATTCTACTAGAGTGCCATTCTCAGAAATTCTGGCTTGGGAAAGGTCCACTATGTTTTTGAACTCCCCTGATCCATCAAAATCCCAGGCAGAATAGACTAATTTGCCCGTAGATTGAGGCAGTTCGACCTTACCTGAAAAATTGAGTCTCACTCCTTTTTGAATAGTTTCCTGTTCCTTTCCATTCACTTTGGCCTCCACGCTTGCCTGAATTCCATGTCGTTCTTGGGCTTTTTCAGGAATAATCACCTGTCCATCCTGGATTTGATACTTGGTACTCGATGCGGGTTCCACTCCCTTTTCCACCCATTGACTCAAATCGCGAAGGGCCTGCTGTAAGACACCCAAGTAACTAACCACCCGCGTTGGATCATCCAACTGCCCTGAAGCATCGCCATGAATGGCATGATCGGTGTACCAAAGCCGGAAATAATTATCCGTTTGACCTCCAAGGTTTTCTTTGACACGGTCATGATACCAAGCCTGTTGCCAAGGAAAAGCTTCCCGATCCCAAAGCGAACCTAACAGAATCATCTTACCCTTGAATTTTCCGGTTGGGATGGAACCCGCCGCACCTCTGGTAAACAAAGGACCAAGCAAAAATGATCGCTGGGGATAAAGCGGTTTGCCTGCTGCATCCCTAAATTGATCCCATGCGGTATATTCCGGACCCGGCACTTGATGTCGGTGGTAAGTTTGAACAGCCAAGAAATTAGAATTATCCACTTGGACTTCATCCCCGGGTTTGATTTTGAAAAGTAATGCGGGAGAATTGGTCGGGCCAAGCACTACTTGGTTGCCGATCACATCTGTAATCTGGAGTACGGTACCGGCTGCTTCCCCGCTCAGGATCACCAAATCCCCGCCCAGAAATCCAACCTCAGGCATTTCATGATCCAGGGCAAAAGCCACAGGCATTCTTCCTTCTTTTCCACCCATACTCTTCCAAGCCAAATCCGCACTTCCCCGGTCAGATTCAGAAACTGGCTCTTTGATACCCAATTCGATCGCACGGTCTAATCCAATCGATGCTTTGATTTTTGACTTTTCCTGAATTCGTGCGTTCAAAAGCGACTCAGGGGCTTTGGCTCCTAGATAGCCTTCTTTGTTCCAAAAATCTTCCTTGAAATAACCTTGATCAGCCATCACCACACTTTGGTACAAGACCAAAAAACCGTGGATTCCCATGGTTTTAAAACCATACCAAGCCTGAGGAGGAAAACCCATTCTAGTGGCTTCCATTAGAGCCGCTTTTTCTTCCTCGTTCAAACCCAAATAAGGATTTCCACTTCCTCCTGGTTCGAATGCCTCCACTATCTGGGGAAGTTTATCCTTCAATACCCGCATCGCATGCATTCGGATCGTGAAGGAACTCGGAATCGCCATCGGAGATCCCATGACATAAGGCACTACTCCATCCCAAACGCCATCGGTATTCTCTATCCCGCCGACAGTCCGGTAAGCTCCCCCACTTCCTCCAAACGCGTAGCCATACGGCCTTCCACCTCCATAAAATTCCTGAGCCACTTTTCTGGAAAACTGTGCAGAGGCGGCATTTGCTCGGTAAGCTCCAATGGTAGGATCCGAAGCCATGGGATTTGCAAAATCCGTTGGACCGCCTCCGTTTGTCTCTATAAAATAGGCTCCGCTGGTAATGGAAAATCCGATTTTATCCTCTTCTCCCTTTCCTCCCTGAGATAGATTCTCATTGTCTGGAAATGGCGTGATGTATTGAAAAAACCTTCCTTCGTACTGTTCCTTTGGGGGGAAATAGAAAGAAAACTTGGTGTTAGTCCCTTCAAATCCTCCATGCACATAACGATGGCGGACAGGCTGATCTCTCCATTCGTCTTTATCGATGTAGGGTTTGAGAAACATAGAATCCACCGGATGGGAATCTCCAGAATGCTGAGCATAACCTATTCCGACAATCAGGAAGAGGACAATAGGGAATACAATTTTTGAAAGGATAGTCATCAGGTAATAGGTTTAAATGGAGAAAATGAAACTGGGAACGCGCAAGAATTAATAACTAATTGATTTACTGTGTTTTATTTCCAGTAGGGAAAAAATGGCCCGGCTTTAGCAGCTAAGGCAACTTCCCTATTTAGTTGAGGTTAGATCTCTGTCTTAAGCATAAAGCCGGTGACCATTTCCAGGAAATTGGCTTTGTAGGTCGTTTTCATAAATTCACTCAAATTCCAAGGTTGGGATTTGTTCACTGCTGGTCCAATCCCATTTAGTTGCTTGGACATGAGGTAAGGAAATACAGTTTGGGAGACGAGAATAAGCTGGAATTCAAGGGCGGATATTTTTCGGATTTTCCCGGCTTCAAATTCTTCTTGGAGCATTTTTTCCAGTTGAACATGAATTTCAGAGGAGTCAGGCAATCCGTTTCCGGTATGGAGATCCTCATTAAAATGGAGTTCGCTTAAAATAAACATGGGCAATCCGGGATGATCCTCCATGCCAGCGATCATATCGTCGTAATAATTTTCCAGCCTTTTCTCAAAGCTCAAGGAACGGTCCATCAAGAGGGAAATACCATAGTCCCGGTATTGGGCGTATCGCTCATTGAAAATATCCAAGAACAGCCTCTCCTTACTTTGGAAATAATAGTTCATCAAAGCCAAGTTTACCCCTGCTTTCTCAGCTACTTTTCTTACCGTGGTGCCTTTGGAACCAAATTTCTCGAAAAGCTCGATCGCCGCTTTTTTGATTTTTGCTTCGGTTTGAACGTCTTTGGTTATCATTTTCCTGAGTTAATTTCCTACTTGGCTTAAAGGTAAATAAAATTCAAACACTTGTTTAAAACACTTGTTTAATATTTATACTTTTGAGGTGTTAGGCTAAAAATCAGTTTAAGTATCCGGTAAATCGACTTTCTAAAAAACACACTTGCGCAATGGACCAATTAGTCAAAATTTTATTTGTCTTAGTGATGATGCTTTCCCTCTGGAGTTTTGACCCCAGTGAGAACGGAGAAAAAGAGCCCGTTTTGGACCTGGCCAAACTCAACTTGATCGGTTCGGTGGATGAGCGCTTCCAATCTATAAATGTGGAAATGTGTGAAGTTGTCGGGGGACAATTTTGGGTTCCTTACCACTTGATCGACACGGCAAGGGTCAAAAAAGAAGGTCTCGCTGCTTTGAAGCGAAAAATAGACCCCATCAATCTATACAACCCCAAGCTGAGAAAATTGACCGAAGCACTGGGGCCTATGTACATTCGGGTGAGCGGCACATGGGCTAACACGACCTATTTTCAAAACGACGACTCGCCAAAACTTGCAAAGGCACCAGAGGGATTTGAAAACGTGCTGACTCGGAATGAATGGAAAGGGGTAATCGATTTTGTCAACGATTTGGACAACCAATTGGTCACGTCTTTTGCCATCAGTAAGGGAATAAGAGATGAAAAAGGAAATTGGACTCCTGCCCAAATCCAACCTTTGCTGGAATACACCAGAGCAATCAATGGAAAAATCGCAGCGGCTGAGATGTTCAATGAACCTTCCCATGCCAGCTACGGAGGGGCACCCGAAGGATATGATCCTGCCCAATACGCCAGAGATTTTGTGGCCTTTTCTACCTATGTAAAAAGAGAAATCCCATCCATGAAAATCATGGGCCCTGGCTCTACGGGTGAAGGTGGAATTTTGGGTGAAGTGCATGAAATGGGCACGGATAAAATCCTGGCTCAAAATCCAAAACCGGGATTTGAGATTTTCTCATATCACTACTACGGAGGAGTTTCCAACAGATGCAGAGGAAATCTAAGTCCCGCAGATGCCCTTTCCCAAGAATGGCTTAGCCGAACTGAATTGGGTCTGGAGTATTATGAAAATGCACGGAACAAGTATCTTCCAAACGCACCGATCTGGCTGACAGAGACGGCCGAAGCTGCCTGTGGGGGGAATCCTTGGGCTGCTACCTACATCGACACGTTCAGGTATTTGGAACAATTGGGCAGACTGGCCCAAAAAGGGGTAAAAGTCGTTATGCACAACACCCTGGCTGCCAGCGAATACGCCTTATTGGAACAATATACCTTCAACCCCAGACCTAACTATTGGGCAGCTTTACTTTGGGGGAAATTCATGGGAACGAAAGTATATCGTTCACCCTATCAGGTGGAAGGATTGGATATTTTTATCCATAGTCTCAAAAATTCGAAGAAAGGGTATACCATCATGGTGGTCAATCCTACAGAAAAAGAATCTTCCCTGAATCTATCATCCTCAGCAAAGCAATACACACTCACTGCGGATGAGTTGCTCGGAAAGACAGTTAAGCTCAACGGAAAGGAATTGAAATTGAACGCGGATGATTCACTGCCGGAACTTAGTGGGGTGAATGTTGAAAAAGGCACAATTAAGATTCCCGCATTGAGTACAGTGTTTTTGACTATTGAAGGTCTGTAGACAAAACGGAGAACAAATCAACCTCTTCCAAATTCCGAAAAATCAAACAGCCCGAGAATTTCTTCTTGGGCTGTTTTTTTTGCTGTAGGACAATTGAACTAGGAAGTGTTTTTCAAAATGCAATCGAAAACAATGAATCAAGGGATCCTTTAATGCTTAATACAAGTCACTAAAGATCATTTTGGAATTCGAGAAATATATTTTTTGAGACAAAAATTTATCAGAAGTGGATTAATTTTCAACAAAATTCAAGTCACTTCATGAAAGCACTTCCTATTACACTGCTACTCTTTTTTGGATTTTTTTTCCAAGCTACCGCACAATCTGAAAAAGCAACCGTCTACCTCATCCGACCGGTTGGCCCTGATAATTACATTCCCTATTACACCTACATGGATCAAAAGCTTATTTGTGCATTGAGAAACGGACAATATTCCAAGCATCAATTAGAGCCGGGAGAACATACATTTCATGCCCAGTACAAAGGAAAAGTTAAATCCAATCCTGAAACTGATCTTTCCATCACTCTTGAAGCAGGTAAAATTTATTACATCGCTATCGAAATCAAGACTAAAGCATTTGGGAAAGGAAGCTTCCACTGTACGCCAATTCCTGAAGAAGAAGGCCTAAAAATGATGGAAAGCTTCTATTACAATGTGAGGTGTTTTTAAGTCGATTTTTATCAACCTACAAAACCTCTATTCACACAAAAGCCTCCCAAATTGAATTCGGAAGGCTTTTTATGAATTATCAATTTTCGTGATAGAAAATCAAACCATCTTGATGAAGTGAGAGGAGACCAATTTCCACTCTTCTTCTTTCTTCACCCACACGTCAATAAAATTGAGGTTTTCGATTATTCTTTCTCCTTGAAGCATAAGGGTAAACATTCCCTCTCCGTGCACAACGGCAGTTTCTTCATACAATCGTGCAATGGTCTTTGCAAGGTCGATTTTTTCAAAAACCGTCCTTCCAGACGCTAGACGTTGCAGAAGTTCAGGCTTGGTTTCCACCTTTCCAGTTGGATAAAACATCAGACCTTTTTCATCAAACATGGAAGAAAAAGACTCGATGTCTCTTTCGATCAAGTGATGGAATTTCTTTTCAGATAAGGAAATGGCGGATGACTCGATCATTGCTGATACCATAGGAGATTACGGGGGTGATATTAAGGACTTTGGGTGAACTTTTATCTCCTATCCATATGCGTGCCAAACCTTATGAAAGTAATTGTAAAGCAAGTGTAACCTCAGCTAATCAGTAAAAAAATCAAAGGGAAAAATCAGGTGTAAAAGGTGTTTTGAAAACGAAACCAATCCCCTTGTTCAAATCAGCTTATCAGTAAAACTCCTTCAATTATTCCTGTCGCTCAAAATACTGCTCGGCAATTCGAAGTGGACGGAACGTCAAGCGGTTTTTAACTTTGAGCGCACGGCTTCTTTTGGCTATATCTTGAAGGGTCTTGAGCACTTGTAACGTATGATCCCCTTTGTTGATCATAATACATTCTGCCATCGCTGCACGGCCGGCATCGGTGATCTCAGCACGGGAAGCAACACCTGATTTGTGGAGATTTTCCAACACCTGCGTGGCCCAGATCACAGGCACATGGGCTGCCTCGCACAGCCAGGAAATCTCCTCCTGAATCTCCACTAATCGTTCAAAACCAATTTCTACTGCTAAATCACCCCGAGCGATCATCACCCCAAAGTCTGGCTCTTTCATCCCTTCCAGCAAAAGCTCTGGGAGCCGAACCACAGCCTCTTGCGTTTCGATTTTGAGAATAATGGGAGGAATCACCGAAGCGATTTTGCTCAGTTCGGACCGTAAATGAGCGAGATCTTCGGGCTTTCTCACAAATGAAAAGCCGATTGTATCTGCATAGGCGCTTGCGAATGGGAGGCATTGTAAATCAAAAGCAGTAAGCGAGGGCACTGCAAGATCGGAATCCGGAAAATTGATCCCCTTTTCCGCTTTCAAAAGCGGCTTTTTAGAGGATATCCGCTCAATGATCAGCGCCACTCCCCGATCAGTAACTTTGTCTACGCGGGCCAAAATCAGCCCGTCATCAAAAAACACCCGCTCCCCTACTTTCAAGGCTTGGACTACACCGGGCTCGTTGGGACTGACCACCACATCCTTGGCAGAAAAGCCTTTGACACGATCGCTAAGCCAGATCTTCCCTCCGTTTTTGATGGCTGCTTTTCCTTCCTCTTTGCCTTTCTTAAGTAGGACAGTACGGATTTTAGGTCCGGCCAAATCCAGATGAATCTGGCAAGGTAAGCCTGTTTTCTTACTGGCTTCTTTGATTTTTTCGATCATTTTTAGCCAAACACTTTCCGAATCATGGGCACAATTGATTCTCGCCACACCCATGCCGTGAATGAGCAAGGATTCGATTTGTGTTTTTTCCTGAAGAAAAGATGCATCCATCGTGACCATCACCGAAGAAGGCCATGATTCCCTTGGCAATCCAAAAAGTCTATGGCTACGACTTTCCATTTTTTCCAAGCCAACTTCCATGGTGCATGCAGCGGGATGGAGAGGCTTCACGCCCAAGCGCTCCAATGTAACCTGAATCTGCCGGTGCGTATGACTCTCGCAACTTGCCAAAGAAGACAAGCCATAGATGTGTAATTGATGCTGAAGCTCCTGAATATCGTGCTTGCGCAGCACTAAGTATTGAAGGAAATTAATTGCGGAATCCCTGTTTTGTGGAGAAAGGCCAGCTAATAAAGGTTCGAATTGGGGCTCAACCTGAATCATTTCTGCATCCAGAAAAAGTAACTGCCTTTTGATGGCTGACCTGAGAGATTCCATGCGATAATGTGTTATTGGGGGAAGTTGCGACTTCTTTTTCAATATGTAAACAAAACGGGTTGAGACCGATTCCGTTTTTCAATTTTCAAAGTCATCCCTGCATTCTTCCCATTCTAATTCAGGTATTTGATTTTTTTTGAAAAATCGTGTGAAGCGTTTTTGAATTTGAGGGCGTTCTAGAATTGAATTTAAAACCAACTCGATTTACTATGAATTTTTCAAAAAATCCGATGCTAAAATCAGGGCTTTTTGCCGCAATGACTCTTTTGAGTGGACTGATGTTGACAGGATGCCTCTCAGATCTGGAAGCCCCACAATTGCCACCGGCCGCGTATGTATCCATCTATCAGGGTTCGCCGGATGCCCCTGCACTAGACATCTTTGCCAATGCCAATCGGGTGACCAATATGCCACTGAACTATTCCGAGGTTTTGGCCTACAGCGCCTTCTACCCAGGCAATCGAACCTTCCGGATTGCACCGTTCAACTCTGCTACCTCTTTGGTTGAGAAGCAGTTTCCCCTTGTAGCAGACTCGGTGTATTCCTTCTTTGTCGTGCAGGAAGGTGAAGCAGTCAATGCGATATTGGCTGAAGATGTGTGGACCGAACCCGCAACGAACCGCATTCGGCTTCGCCTCGTCAATCTTTCTCCTGATGCTGGAGAACTCAGTCTACAGGCTGGAGAGGCTGCTGCAGACCTAGTCTCAGGGGTAGATTTCAAGGAAGTAACGGCATTTAAAGACCTGCCCAGCGGTAACACTACCCTTCGAATCAAGTCCTCGACTGGCGCCACACTAATTACCTCCGGTACATTGGAACTACGAAGCAAACGAGTCTATACGCTGATAGTACGCGGAAAGAAAAGCGAAGCCAGCGGAGACAAAAAACTGGATATTCAGCTGATCACCAACTACATCTACTAAACCTCTATTCTATTTTTTGAACTCTCTAATTCCCGAGGCCATGGGTGGGCTTCGGGAGTTTTTTTTGCCCAAACTTTTCCAAAGTTTCGAATTTTGGAAAAGTTTCTCTCAGGTGACTTTCAGATTTGACAGTTACTAATAAATGAAAATGATTGGGTAAATGGCAAAATGCATGGGTGTCAACAATATCCTTCAGCTATCTAGGATATTGTTGCATGAAAAACCTATAATTCTCTTCCTCCATAAATATATTCTCATTTCCGTTTGCTTGATTAAAAATGTGGTAGGTCTGGCCAGCCTCCATAGGAGAAAAGTAAAAATTATCACAAAAGCTGATTCAAGCTACAGAAAAACAGATTTTCACAAACTTCAACTTTTTCAAAGTTTCGAACTTTGGAAAAGTTTGTCACAAAAAACCGCCCCACCTTACAGGTCTTTACAAAAAAAAACCACCCCAGATCACTCCGGGGTGGCTTCGTTGGTTTGGTTTTCAAAAGGGTACTTATTTTTTATTGGCTCCAAAGCGCACCTTAAAGGCGGCACCCACAACCCCGGGATTTTGACCTGTGCCTGAAATATCCTGAATCGGGTAGTTGTAAAATGGCATGACCAAATAGCTCGTCTTTGGAGACTCATACACGCGAATATTCACTCCAAGGTTGGCTGTAGCCAAAGGAAAAAATCGCTGTGAAGGTACAATCAAGTCGGAAGCAAGTGAAAGCTGCTCCGTCTTCAAGGTGGATGCATTGGCAGAGACATTCATCGCATCTGCTACGTAAACCTGACGGGTGAAAGAAACCACCTGTTCGGCTTCCTGATTGAAGGTGATCAGGTTGGAAAAACCAGCCTGCAGCGAGATGGAATTGTCCCGGGTCACAGGATAGCGCACATAGAGTGGAATATCCACCTGCACCTGTTGCACTTGCTGGGTTTCTTGGACCGCTGAAGCAAATCCTGCCACTTGCGCATAGTCCTGACTTTGGCTGGATTGATTGAGGTAGTTGAGTCCAAGACCGGAACCCAAGGCCAGCTTTTTTCCCAAATTCATATCATAAGCTACCCCAAGTCCAAGGTTGGAACCGGAAGTAGCCACGTTATTTTGGGTACTGCTGCCAAAGCCCGGTCCAAAGCCCAAAATAACCGAGGACACTCGCCTCTCTTTTCCAGTTTCTTCTCTAAGTTCCTCTCCGATTTGGGCCATCAACTTGGCTTTGGCTTCCTCCTCGGTCATCGAAACCAATGGGGATTTGGTCTCAGGCTGAGAGCCTGATTGTTGCTCTGAGACGACTTTTTCCTCCAAGACTACTAACGGTGGGTTGACACGTTCTGATGCTATGGTCTCCATTTGCTCGGTCGTACTTGCAGAACTTGAAGGTTTTGAACTGGCGATCTGTACCTTTTCTTTCGAAATGACTTTTTCAGAAGTGGCATTCCCAGCTTTTGCCTTGAAAGAAGGTAAAGGCTTTGTAACATCTGCCAAAAGCTCTGAGGATGAGGCATCCACTTTCTCAGGCTGAACCTTTTCTGTTTCCAATGAAGGGATTTCAGAAGGCAATTGTTCGATAGGTTCTTGGGATGAGGCTATTTGATCTGCTTTTTCTTCAGGGGAAAGCAATCCATACCCGATCATAAAGACCAGGGCGATAGAAGCCGCCACACCGCTCATCCAATAGTAAAGTGGGGAAATGACTCCCTTTTTTCTTCTTTTGTCGAAAGCCTCCCAGGCTCCCGGTTCGTAAGGAAGAGGGCTGTCCTCCTGCTGCTTTCGCAGCGACTCAGCCAGACGCTTGCTCCAGTTATCTTCCTGCATATTCTTTGAAATGAATGTGTATCAACTGACGGAGCTTGTTTTTAGCCCTTGTCAGATAAACTCTCGAGGAGCTTTCGGTGATTTCCAACCGTTCGGCAACCTCCTTGTGACTGTAGCCCTCCACTTCGTAGAGGTTAAAAACCAGCTGATGATCGTCGGGCAGCTGATTAAGCAATTTCAAAATCTCCTCATAGGCGAGCTGATCGGGGGCGTATTCCGCATCAAAGACCGGGGTCTCTCCGTCGGCTTCCTCATGATTTTGAAATTTTTTATTCCTCCGGTAATAGTCGATGGCCGTATTGACCGTGATTCGGCGCAGCCAAGGCTTGATGGAAGGGGTATCTTCCAGCTTTTTGACTGAGTCAAAAAATTTCAAAAACGAATCATGGGCAATTTCCTGCGCCAAATCCCTGCTTTTGGCATAGGACAGACTGATCCCCATGACGTAGCCATAGTATTTTTTGAAAAAAAACTCTTCGTGCTTCCTTGACCGTCGTTTGCAACCGTCGATCAACTCTTCGTCAGATAGGGTCAACGCTAAGGGATATTATTCAGAACTGAATGGTTACTTGAAACTTGGAGAAAAGATCATTTCGCGATTTCATTTACTTTTTCCAAGCCAAGGGTAAAACGGATGATTCTAAAGATACGCTACACCTTGAGAAAAAAATTAACTCGGATCCACATCCACCATCCATCTCACAGACCGAAACTCAGGAACAGCCTGCAGCTCTTCGATGATTTTAGCCAGGCTTTCTTTAAAGACCGCCTGGGTATTTCCCTGCTTGTCGAGTTTGATCAGGGACTCAAACTGGTATTGATTTTTGATTCGTGCGATGATGCCCTTTTCTGGGCCAAGGACAATCTTTTTCACGGCAATATTTGCCATCTGAAGGTGCAAAGCATGGGCAGCTTTGTGAGCGACCTTGGCATCTGCATGTCGGGTGATGATTTTGACCAGCTTGACGAAGGGTGGATAGTAGTACTTTTTACGGTCGATCATTTCCTGACGGAAAAACTCGAAATAATCCCCCTTGATCACTTTCTCATAGATATCCTTTTCCGGGTCACGGGTTTGGATCACCACCTGTCCCTGAATATCCCTTCTTCCAGCTCGTCCTGCCACTTGCGTGATTTGCTGATAAGCCCTCTCCCCTGCTCTGAAATCCGGAAAATTCAAAATCCGGTCACCATCCCAAATCCCCACCACGGTGACTTTTCCAAAGTCTAAGCCTTTGGTGATCATCTGCGTACCTACCAAAATATCAATCTGACCAGCTGCAAACTCATCCAAGAGTCTCTGATAGCCATATTTGTTTCGGGTGGTATCCAAATCCATCCTTCCCATTCGAGCTTCAGGGAATAGCATGCTTAAAGATTCTTCAATCCGCTCAGTTCCCATTCCTTGGGTAGTAAGCTGCGAACTTCCACAGGCGGGACAGGCTTGGGGAATCTTTTCCTTATAGCCACAGTAATGGCAGCGCAGCTCTTCCGCAAACTGATGGTAAGTCAAACTCACATCACACTGGACACACTGCCCGGTCCAGCTGCAATCCTCGCACTGCACATAAGGCGAATAACCACGACGGTTTTGAAAAATGATCACCTGCTGCTGGTTTTCCAGCGCGTTTTGGATCTTTTCCCTGAGCAAGCGGGTAGAGTCCAGCTTGAGTAAGTTCTTTTTTCGGTCTGAGGGAATATTTGCCAAGTGAAACTCCGGCAGACGGGAATCTCCAAAGCGATGGGTGATTTGCACATAGCCATATTTGCCTTGGGTGGCGTTGGCATAGGATTCAAAGGAAGGTGTCGCCGAACCCAAAAGTGTCCGTGCCTGATGAAAATACGCCAGCATGGTAGCTGCATCCCGAGCATGAAACCGAGGCGCCGGGTCAAACTGCTTATAGCTTGGCTCATGCTCTTCGTCCACGATCACCAAACCTAAACTGTCGAAAGGCAGGAAAATCGAGGAACGTACGCCCACCACAAAAGAGAATCTACCGCTAAGCACGCCATTCCAAACCTCTACCCGCTCATTGTCCGAGTACTTGGAATGGTATACCCCCATCTGTGAACCAAAAACCTGCTTAAGCCTGCCCACGATCTGTGTAGTCAAGGCGATTTCAGGCAAAAGTAACAGCACCTGCGACCCGCTTTCCAGGACTTCCTGGATTAGTTTGATGTAGATTTCAGTTTTCCCCGAGCCTGTCACTCCGTGCAAAAGCACGGTTTGTTTGCTTTCAAAATGGGTTTTGATTTCTTCGAAAGCTGCCTGTTGAGAAGAAGAAAGCTCTGAAGCTTCCCGCTCGGCTGCTTCTTCCTCGATGCGGTTAACCACGTGTTTGAAAGTCTCGAACACCCCGTTTTTGATCAGGGTCTTAAGAGAGCTTTCGGAGTCACCTTCCTCAAGAAGTGTGGCTTTGTCCACTCCTTTTTCATTGAGTTGGGGGCGCTGGAAAACGGGGACATCCCGGAGAAATTTCAGCAGAATGGATTCCTGTTTGGGTTTTCCTTGGACTGCTTCGAATACAGATTCCAATGCAGATTTGCTGGCTACGATGTCCGGATTCAACCGAACTCGGGTTTCTACTTTCGGAGTATATTTTTCCTGGACTCGTTCGAAAATCAGGATGGCTTCTTTGGCCACCAAACTTTTCAGAATAGGGTGAATGGTCTTCATTCCCAAAATCTCCTCGCACTCTTCGTAGCTCAGCTCGTCTTTTTTCTCCAGTGCTTCGAGGATTTTCTCCTCCCGCACATCGAGAGGATACTTGCTGGACTCCACATCAAAGTTGGGATTGAGCTGGATTTTGCTTTCGGAGGAAAGCATAAAACCTGATGGCAAAGCGGCATGCATCACCTCCCCGATGTGGCAGAAATAGTACTCTGCCATCCAGACCCAAAAGCGAATTTGCAGTGGATTCACACTGGGCTGATGATCCAAAATATCCAAGATCGGCTTGGCTTCGTAGGCCTGTGGGGGCTTGTTGTGCACCTTACCGATGATACCCGTAAGGACCTTTTTCTTCCCAAACTGAACGATTACCCTCAGTCCGATCTGAATTTGGGACTGGAGATTTTTGGGAATCTTGTAGGTAAACATCCGCGGAATTGGCACGGGCAGGATGATATCCGCGAAGTTGTTTCCGCTGGATTTGTCAAAAAAATCATGATCCGCAAACAGAGATTCCACTAAATCAGGATAAATGAGGGAGTTGAGTCAAGGCTTCTTCCACCGTACCTACAGGCCTGCGGCAAGCACGATCGAAGCAGACGTAAATTAAGGCATTTCCTGTCGGATCGGCGGATTTTCCCAGAAGAATCGGGACGTTTTCTGTCGGAGTTTCGGACCATGCCAAGACCAGATTGGGTGAATATCGATGCTGAAGTTCTTTGGCTTTTTCTCTTGCCCCCTTCCCAACAATGCCAATTTCAGCTGTAGGCACTAGAGCCTCCAAATAGAAATTGGCCCAATTGCAGAGGAATCCGGGCTCTTTGAGCACCAATTCCTTCATGCCTCCCAGCATTTTTTGGGCGATTTGGCCATACTTTTCCTCGTAGGTCAAAAGAGAAAGCCGATGAAATGCCCTCGCCAAAATCGAATTGGAAGCCGGAATCACGTTATCAAAGAGTTCCTTTTTGTTGGCAATCAACTTCTCGGCCTTGGGATTATTGAAAAAGAAAAAGCCATCGCTATCATCGTAAAATTGATCCAAGCAAAAGTCTGCAAATCGTCGAGCTACATTCAAAAACTCTACCTGACCACTTGCTTCAAAGGCCATCAGATTGGCTTTTATCAATGCGGCATAATCTTCCAAAAATGCCGGGGTATAGGCCTGACCGTTTTTGTAGGAACGGTGCAGAATGCCGTCTACTACCATTTTTCCCTGAACAAACCGGAGGTTGGTCAAAGCCAAGTTCAAGAGATCTTGATCCCCTGTGGCATAAAATGCCTGAATCAATCCTGAATCAAGAAGTCCGTTCCAACCTGCCAGAATTTTATCATCTTTTCCTGGGAAAATCCGCTGATTACGAATTTCCAGTAGCTTGGCTTTGACTGCTTTGAGTTTTTCCATCAATACGGTTTCTTCCATCCCAAACTCATTCGCAATATCTGCATAAGACCTGGTTTGAAATAGAATATTCACCCCATCTTCCCAATTGCCATTGGGCTTGAGGTTGTAGAGTCTGCTTAGCCAAGGAAGCTCTTCTGCAACCAAGGATTGCAATTCGGCATAGGTCCAAGTGTAAAATTTACCCTCCACCCCTTCGCTGTCGGCATCTTGGGCGGAGTGAAAGCCGCCTTCTGCCTGAAGCATTTCGGCGCGTAGCCACTCGGTGGTTTCGGTGACTTTTTCAAGAAAAAAGGCATCTCCGCTGGCTTGATACGCTTTAGCATAAAGCTCGAGCAGCTGGCCGTTGTCATAGCCCATTTTCTCAAAATGCGGCGCAAACCACTCCCCATCCACCGAATACCGGGCAAAACCTCCACGCAGGTGGTCGTAGATACCTCCCATTCCTATCTTTTTCAGGGTGAAAAAGACCTTTTCCTTCAAGGATTCATTTCCTGAAAGGACTGCATAATCCAATAAAAAATGCCAAATCGCAGGCATGGGAAATTTCGGAATTCGGTTCATGCCACCCCATTCGGGATCAAACTGCGTAGAAAGCTTGGTAATGATCTCCACCAATTCGTCCGGATCCAACTCGGTTTCTCCTGCTTCGATACCGTATTTCTCGGTTTCTTTTCGGCTAAGACTACGACCAAATCCCTCCGCACTTTCTGCCAATTGATCCTCATGCTTGGCAAATGCATCGGCAATGTTGGCAAGCAGTTGTTTCCACTTCAGATTGGGGAAATAGGTACCGCCGTAAAATGGCTTTTGGTTGGGCATCAGGAAAACATTGAGCGGCCAACCGCCGTGAATGCCCATGGCCTGTACCGCATCCATGTAGATGTTGTCAATGTCAGGACGCTCTTCCCTGTCGATCTTGATGCAGACGAAGTGCTCATTCATCAGGTCGGCCGTCACTTGATCTTCAAAACTCTCCCGCTCCATCACATGACACCAATGGCAGGCCGAATACCCGATGGAAACGATAATCGGCTTGTTTTCCACTTCCGCTTTGCGCAGCGCCTCCGGACCCCAAGGAAACCAATCTACAGGATTATGCGCGTGCTGAAGGAGGTAAGGACTTTGGGAATGGATGAGGCGGTTCATGGGAGGAGGTATGGGAGTTAGGGGCTTGGAGGTTGTCGAGTTGTCAGCTTCGCGTTGTCAAGTTATCGGGTGGTCAGGGTTGTCTTGTTTTTGGGTTGTTTGGATTGTTAAAGTTGTCCAGTTGTCTACTTCGCGTTGTCGAGGTTGTCAGGACACCTGAGCTTCAAGTTTTGTGTATTTTCTGCAATCTTCAATCTGAAGTCTAGCGTCTTGTGTCTTGATTCTTGCATCTATCGTTTAATTCGACTCTCCACTTCAGCAAGTTCCCTTGAAAAATCAAATTCGTTATTCAATCGTTCCAGCTTGGCAAGCAAGTTTTGGAGAAATTTTCGGTGGGCGTCGGTTTCGGGATTGAATGGACGATGGGCAAGCTCAGCTTGGACTTTCTGGATTTCGGGGATCTTTTCGCGGGTAGCTTCCGGAAAAATAGCCTGCTGCCACTTTTGCCAAATATAGTCCTCCGCTTCTTCGGAAGGATGAATCAGGTCGGACTTATAGAAGCGGTAATCCCGTAGCTCGTCCATGATGATCTCATAGGCTGGAAAGTAGCTGACCGAGCTCATTCTTCGCTCCAGATTGGCGCAAAGCACGCGTAGAAGACTTTTGCTGAGTTGATTTTCGGCCACGCCGTCCTTGATATGGCGCACCGGACTGAGGGTAAGGATGATTTTCAGATTAGGAAAAGCTCTGGAAAAATTATCAAGGACAGACCAAAGTCCCATTTCCATTTCTTCCAAAGTCGATAGCTTTTTCTCAAACAACTTCTGGGGTTGCTTATGGCAGTTGGCTACTCGACCGAACGTCTCATGCTCGTAAATCCAGGCCGTGCCCAAGGTCAGAATCAAATGAGTTCCCTTTTCGAGGTAAGATCGGGTCAGGCTTAGCTTTTGGGAATAAAGCTCGGTGAGTTCTTCAGGGGACTTACCCACCATATCAGAGTGGGTAGCGTAATGAAGAAAAAGCCCGTCACGCGCTAGCACACCATCTTGGTCCAAGGGATCCTGAAATAAGGCATGATCCAGTACATCTGCCAAGTTGAGCGGATGAAAGAGCGTGCCGAAGGGATTGACCAAGATGTCAAACTTGGCATTTTTCATCTTTTGCCCGATCGTCTGAGCAAAGCAGGAGCCCATGCTAAGGATCTTGCTCTGATGAGACATGGGAAAAGGAGAATCAGGAATAGGAAAATCGATGGACCAGCGCATAGGGTGAAGTTAAAATATCTGTCAATATGCAGTTGCTACAAAAAGGAATTTCTACTCAGCTAGTGAGATGGAGGACAGAAGACGGAAGACAGGAGACCGAAGACAGGAGACAGAAGTGAAACTGTTTTATTTATTCAAAAATCAAGCTCACAGTATCAATACACTTTACTCAATCAGGATATTTTTCCTTCATGAAATCGTAGGATTGTTTGATGAGTTCACGGAGGACTGTTTCATTCACATCCGATAGCTTGTTGATGTAGACGCAGGAGGCCCCTGTTTTGTGTTTGCCAAGTTGGGCAAAAAGGTCCTCAAACTTGGTTTCCATGCAACCCATGAGGTACAAAGAAAGCGCCGCCTTACGAGGAGCAAATCCGGCTATCAGAAATTCACCCTTTCTCCCACTGTCATAGTGGTACTTGTATTTCCCAAAACCCACAATCGATTCTCCCCACATCACCGCTCTTTCTCCTGTCACCTCTTCCATAATTTTTTTCAGCTTGAAGGCATCTTCCTTCATTTTTGGGGATGGGGTTGCTTCAAGAAAAGCATCTACTGAAGCAGCTGTGGGTTGGGTTTTATTTTCAGCCATGGTTACAATTGGTAAAGTTCGATAGGCAAATCATCCGGATCAGAGAAAAAGGCGAATTGCTTCCCCGTAGTATCATCGATGCGAATAGGTTCAGCTACCACTCCCAAGTTAGCCAAAGTTTGGACTTCCTTTTGGATATCCTCCACGGCAAAAGCCAAATGTCTTAATCCCAATGCCTCCGGTCGGGATACTCTTTTGGGAGGATCAGGAAAAGAAAAGAGTTCGATCAGGTAAGTTCCATTCAGCGCCAAGTCTAATTTGTAGGATTGCCTTTCGGCCCGATACACTTCCTGCATGGGTTGGAATCCGAGGATTTCAGTGTAAAACTTCTTGGATCGCTCATAGTCCGAGCAGATGATGGCGATATGATGGAGTGCGGAGAGTTGGAGCATAAGCGGATTTATGAATTATTCTGTGGCTAGTTCTTTACAGGAGTATCATCGATTGATCAGTCGTTCCAGTTCATGGGCTAATTCCTTTTTATCGGGTAGGTAAACTTGGTATTTACTCACCAAAAGCTGGTTTGCAATATTTTCGGTGGCATACTCTACTAGAATCTGATCTTTATACGCTCCCAAGATGATTCCCACAGGTTCATTATCACCTTCCACGTTTTCTTCTTTTCTGAAGTAATTCAAATAAAGATTCATCTGACCAATATCTTGATGATCGATTTCTCCACGCTTTAGGTCAATCAAAACAAAGCATTTCAAAATCCGATGATAAAAAACCAAGTCCACAAAAAAGTGGCGGTTTCCTAAAGTGATTTTATACTGTCTTCCTATAAAAGCAAATCCTTTTCCCAGTTCCAAAAGAAAATGTTGCAAGTTATCCATCAACCTTTGCTCCAACTCTCCTTCAGTAACCCTACTTCCTTGGGGAATTCCTAAAAACTCAAAAACATAAGGATCTTTTAGCAAGTCTTTAGGTGTTTGGATTTCAGCGCCTTTTTGAGCCAAATCGAGGATCGATTCCTTATCTTTTGAAATTGCCAATCGATGGAAAAGCATACTCTTCATCTGTCGCTTTAATTCCCTGACGCTCCAGTTTTCTTTTTCGCACTGTTTGACATAAAAACTGATTTCTAACTCCGAATCTGCTTTGATAATTTCCGCATAATGGCTCCAAGACAATTGTCCAGACGGTGTCTGGATTTTTTGAAATTTTTGATAAAATGCTCTAATCTGGAATAAGTTTGACCTACTAAAGCCTTTTCCAAATTCCAGACTAAGATCACGGGAAAGGCGATCCAAGAGTTGATCACCATAAACCGCTCTATCCTTGCCATTTTGTTCATATTCAACAATATGCCTTCCTACCTCCCAATAAGTTTTCACCAAAACTTGGTTAATCGCTGCACTAACCTTTGACCTGCCAAAATCCAGTGCCGAAATGATTTGGTTTTTTAAACCTATGTAGTCAAAATTATCTCTTAAGCCATTCATAGTAGTAGTGTGAAAAAGTGAATGATTTTGTAATTCAATCTAATCTGTTTTTCTAAAAATAACATTAAGTGATATCCATTTCCAGGCAGGAATCAGATAAAATCTGATAACGAATTCTAATTACAATCCTAACTACACATCATAACCAAACACTTAATTTACTGCTATTATTGATCGGTCATTTAAACAAAAAAAGCCATCCAGAAATCTGGATGGCTCTCGGTAAAGATTGGTGGGGTTGATTATTTGGTAATGGTAATGGTTTCGGTTTCTACCTTTTTGCCATCAATAATTTGGATCTCTTTCTTCACTTCCTTCTTGATCATTTCCGCATCAGCTATTGCAGAATGGTCTTTTTCAGAAATATGAGGAGCAATAACCAGGGCCACAATAGACATCAATTTGATCAAGATATTCATGGATGGACCGGAAGTATCTTTGAATGGATCACCTACGGTATCACCTGTTACAGAAGCTTTGTGTGGTTCGGATTTTTTGTAGAACATCTCCCCGTTTATCATCACACCTTTTTCGAAGGACTTCTTGGCATTATCCCATGCACCACCGGCATTGGACTGGAACATTCCCATCAATACCCCCGACACGGTCACACCGGCAAGCATACCGCCAAGCACCTCAGGACCGAAGGCAAAACCAACGATCAAAGGTGAAATCAAAGCAATCGCACCCGGAGCGATCATCTCACGGATAGAAGCTTTAGTAGAAATCTCCACGCACTTTTCGTACTCAGGCTTAGCCTTGTACTCCATAATGCCCGGAATTTCGCGGAACTGACGTCTTACTTCATTTACCATGTCCATGGCTGCACGACCTACAGCCGCAATCGCCAAAGAGGAGAAAATAAACGGAATCATACCTCCTACAAACAAGCCGGCAAGGACATCAGCTTTGTAAATATCAATCGCATCGATGCCCGCAATACCTACGAAAGCTGCGAAAAGCGCCAAGGAAGTCAATGCTGCAGAAGCGATTGCAAAGCCTTTTCCGGTAGCAGCAGTAGTGTTACCTACAGCATCCAAAATATCTGTACGGCCACGAACCTCCTCAGGAAGCTGGCTCATCTCGGCAATACCACCAGCATTATCAGCAATCGGTCCGAAGGCATCAATCGCCAACTGCATCGCAGTCGTCGCCATCATACCTGCAGCAGCAATTGCCACACCGTACAAACCTGCAAATTCATAAGCCCCATAGATACCACCTGCCAATACAAGGATTGGGAGAACAGTAGATTCCATACCTACAGAAAGACCTCCGATGATATTGGTAGCATGTCCTGTAGCAGACTGCTTGATGATGGACAACACCGGTCTCTTACCCATAGCTGTGTAATACTCGGTGATGATGGACATCAAGGTACCTACTACTAAGCCCAAAATGATGGCATAGAACACGTCCATATTGGTGAACTCGTAACCTCGGATAGACAAAGTCTCAGGAAGCATATGCTTTACGATGAAAAACGAAGCGATACCTGTGAATACGATCGATGACCAGTTACCCATGTTGAGGGCTTTTTGAACATCACCTTTGTCATCCTTAATGGTGACAAAAGCCATTCCCATGATGGAGAAAATAATCCCCAAACCTGCCAATACCATTGGCAACAAGATCGGAGCGATACCGCCAAAATTATCTACAGACACGATCTCACGGCCCAGAACCATGGTAGCCAAAATCGTCGCTACATAAGAACCGAACAAATCAGCACCCATACCGGCCACGTCACCCACGTTGTCACCCACGTTGTCCGCGATGGTGGCAGGGTTACGCACGTCGTCCTCAGGAATACCTGCTTCTACTTTACCCACAAGGTCAGCACCTACGTCAGCAGCTTTAGTATAAATACCTCCACCCACTCGAGCGAAAAGGGCGATGGATTCTGCACCTAATGAAAATCCTGCTAGGACTTCCAAGGCTTTCTCCATTTCCAAACCATTCACTCCAGCGCCAGCAGAAACTACATAGAGTTGGTAAAACACAATAAACAAGGCACCAAGTCCCAATACCGCAAGCCCGGCCACACCAAGTCCCATCACAGAACCACCTGTGAAAGACACTTTCAATGCATGCTTCAAGCTCGTACGGGCAGCCTGTGTGGTTCTCACGTTGGCTTTGGTAGCGATCTTCATTCCAATGTATCCTGCCAAGGCAGAGAAAAAAGCTCCAATCAAAAAGGAGATGGCAATCACCGGGCTGGAGGTTTCTACCAAGGTACCAGACCAAGCAAGCACAATGCCTGCAATCACTGCGAAATAGCCAAGAACCTTCCATTCGGCTTTCAAAAAGGCCATCGCACCGTCTGCGATATAGCCGGAAAGTTCAACCATGTTTTTATCCCCTGTGGCCTGTTTGGTGACCCAGGCGGACTTTACTGCCATGGCGAGCAGGCCTACCAGTCCCAGCGCAGGGACCATGTAAATCAACGCTAGTTCCATATTTATGCTTTAATTCAATTTGGGTTTTGTAAATAATCTGCCAAAGATAGGATTAATACTTTTTCAGCCAAGTTTGAAATAATTCCATACCTACTTTTAGAAAAGAAAGAAGGATATAGGGTCGTGATACTTTCGTGAACAATTACCAGTAGTTTGGAATCACAATTGGACAACCTATGAAAAAAATTCTTTTGGTCGAGGATGATCCTGATATCAATCAACTTCTTCTTCTTCATTTACAGGATTCAGGGCACCGAGTAGAGGTCTGTAATCATGGAAAAAAAGGGTATGAAAGAGCGCTATCAGGAGAGTTTGATCTCTTGATTCTCGATGTGATGCTTCCTGAGATGGACGGAATTTCGATTTGTCAAAAATTAAGAGCTTTGGAGATTTTCATTCCGATTTTGATGCTGACCGCCAAGTCTGAGGAAATCGATAAAGTCATGGGACTGGAATCCGGAGCGGATGATTACATGACTAAACCGTTTAAAATCCGTGAATTTTTGGCTAGAGTAAAAGCCATTCTCCGAAGGCAAGAATTGATGCAGCATGCGATCCAAAAGGATAAAAATATACTGAAGCACAGTGCTCTGGAAATTGATCTTGAAAAGAGAAAAGTACTTCTTGCAGAACAGCGTCTAGATCTGACACCCAAGGAATTTGACCTTCTTTTCCTTTTGGCAAAAAATCCCGGCAGGAGCTACTCTAGGAGTGAACTGCTAGAGCTGATCTGGGGCTATGACTTTTCGGGATACGAGCACACCGTCAATGCCCACATCAACCGACTCAGGGCAAAAGTAGAAACAGACCCAAACAACCCTGTTTTCATCCTTACTACTTGGGGAGTGGGATATCGATTTAATGACGAACTCTAATTCATTCTCTATGAAAACACTCTATTGGAGAATATCCCTCACGTTTTTCTTGATCTTACTCTTAGTTGGCGGGGTTTATATCTGGATTACAGCCCAGAATGCACAGCGCTATTTTCAGGAAACTACCCAGCGGTTAAACTCAGAAATCGCATCTTACCTCATCAAAGAAGTAAATCCTTTCCAGGATGGAAAAGTAAATGAGGAAGCATTGGGAATCATCATGCACTCCATGATGGCGGTGAATCCTAGCATTGAGGTTTACCTCCTCAATCCAACAGGAGAAATTCTTTCTTATGTCGTATTGGATCAATTGGTCAAGCTGAAAACGGTAGATATCAACCCTGTCCTGGAATTTATCCAAACCGGTGGAGAAAAATTTGTCCTCGGAGATGACCCCAGAAACCCGGGAGCAAAATCAGTTTTTTCCGCAGCACCGGTTTATGAGCAGGAAAAACTTTTGGGATATGTGTATATCACACTGGAAAGCGAAAAATTTGAAACCATCAGTGCAGGGATTTTGAGTTCTTATTGGCTTCGAGTATCTGCTAACTCTGTGGCAATTACGCTGATCATCGGATTATTGATTTCTTTGATTTTACTGTCTTGGATCACCAGACACCTGAGGAAGGTACTGCATGCAGTAGAGGAATTCAAGGAAGGCAATCTCCACGTCCGGGTTCCTCTTTCCGAGTCAGATTCTGATCTGGCCCTTTTGGGAAAAACATTTAACTCCATGGCCGATCGAATATTGATAAACATCGAGGAACTGAAAAATGTAGACACACTCAGGAGAGAACTCATCGCCAATGTTTCGCATGATTTGCGAAATCCGCTCGCCATCATCAATGGCTACACCGAGACGCTACAAATGCGGGAGGAAAAACTCACCAAAGAAGAAAAGGAAAAGTACTTTAAGGTGATTTTGGATTCGGTGGACAAACTGACCAAACTTGTCACAGATCTCTTTGACTTATCCAAATTGGATTCAGGGCAAATGCCCGTCAGAAAAGAACAGATGAAAATTCAGGAGCTGCTCTATGATTCCAGCCTGAAATATGAGCTTTTGGCAGAAACCAAATCCATCCAAATCCACTCCAATATCTGTTCGGAGTTACCTTCTGTCTTTGCAGATCTCTACCTGATGGATCGTGTCATTCAAAATCTGCTGGAGAATGCCGTAAAATACACTCCTAACCAAGGCGAAATAGAACTTGAAGCTTGCAGCGTTCCGGAAGGAGTCATGATCCGGATTAAAAATTCAGGAACAGGAATCCCACAGGAAGATTTGGAATCTATTTTTGACCGCTATTATAAAGTTGACAAAGAATTTAAAGGGATAGAAGGGTCTGGTTTGGGATTGGCGATTGTAAAAAAGATCCTCGAAATCCATCAAATCCAAATAGAACTACACTCTGATTCAAAAAGCTATACGGAATTTAAGTTTGTGATGCCTATTTGAGGAAAATGCTCAATTGATTAGTCTACACAGAAATGCCCCCAATAAGTTCTCATCTTATTGGGGGCATTTAGTTGCTGAGGCTAGTATTACCTGACCATAATTTTTTACTCCATTCTGGCAAAACCAAAAGGAATCGCTGCAGCTCCACACCAAATAATAGCATGTGTAAATTTAGCATCCGGAAGACCAGAAAGACTAAAAAATTGCTCTCCGGGCTTGCCTACAATCGATACCAACTGAAAACTCGAGGAAGATTCTAAATTGAGTGTCTGAGAAGTAGCCAAGTAAACCGTCACGGTACCCGTGCTAAATTTAGTGGTGAAGTTTTCGGACAGCCTTACAAAATGCTTGCCGTCCTTATCCTTTACAATCGCCACATTTCCCTGCGTATTGGTGGAGCTTTGAGCCGTGAGGTTACCGGATTTGATCACATCTACCTGCCCCATGACCATTTCATTGTCGTCTGGCGCATCAGGACTACCGTCTTCTCCTGTACAAGATGCAATTGATAAAGTAAATGCTGCAAGCAGCGTCCATAATTGATAGTTTTTCATTGTTTTAGTAGTTTATAGTGTATCAAGATTTCTAAACAGGAACCTCCCCCTACTGTAGGAGATTTTATTTTGCGCTTTCAGCCTGGAAAGCACTGTGGTGACCGTCTGTCTACTGGTATCTGTGAGGGTAGCGAGATCTTCATGGGTGAGGGGAAGCTTCAGTAGCGTTTCGGAACCGAATTTTTTCCCCAATCGCATAGCTAAATCCTTTAGGGTAAGCCTGATTCGTTCCTCTGAGTCCTTTTCAATAAATCGCTCCAATCGGACTCTAGCCTGCAAGAGCTCGAAGTGGAGATTTTCCAAAATCCCAAGTAGTCGAAATAAACTGGGATCTTCCCATGGAATAAATTCCAAAACAGTCTGATCCTCTGTAGCATAAGCTGAGTAGGAGTACTTTTTTCCTTGGCCTGTTTCCATTATTTCTCCTAGATATTCGCCGGTAATCTTAAAGGAAAGGATTGTTTTGGATCCTGTATCATGAATCCTGCTGGTTTTAATTACTCCGGATTTGATCAGAAAATACCCTTTGAATGGCTGGCCTTGGTGGAATATCAGTTCTCCTTTATTGATAAAATGGAAAGGCGTTAAAGGTTTTCTTGCATTTAAAATCATGCCGAATTAGGGTTTCTTAGGTTTTCGCTCGTAATACACTCCAATAGAAAAGGTGCCTGCTGAGTAGATATTTCTTCGTTCAAAAAGAAAATCCGAATAGTTTCTATAATTAAGAGAGAGATGAATACCTGAATGGATAGGGATAGCTGCCCCAAAGCTGTAACTGGTGAATTCTGAACCATCCCCTCGCACAAAATCCGTGATTACAGAGACATCGTCCACCGAGGTAATCGCATTGATCCGTGAGTTGATCCACACTAGATCGGCAATTTTGTATCCGACTTCTACCCCTACCCCGACCTGGTCCGAAAATGAGATCCCATCGTACTGCGTCCTGAAATTGTATGCCCCGTAAAGGTTGCCATAGAGCGGTGCATTAGGTAGCGCAAATGATGTGGCAAGGGTGGTCCAAACATTGAATTCACCATCTCCGGAAGGCAGATTGATGGACTCAAAATCATTGAGTACGCTTTTGGCAAAGTGATTGGCCTTGCCAATTGGGAGCTCGGGGGCGACAGAAATAGAGAGTGGAAGGTGCTTTTTGAGCAGTGCCTGCTTAAACTCCAGCCGCAAATCCCCCAAGCCGCTCACGGTCTCTGTGGAAGAAAACCCGTTCCATACTTGCAAAGGCCAGTTTGCGATCACCGTAAACTTATCTGTCAGGCCATATTCCCCATAGAAAACCAGGGAATTTTGGGTAAACCGGTTGGTTGAAAGATTTTCTCCGCCAAGTGTAAAGTAATCTTCCGAGGAAAATCGATTGAAGCTAAGCTGGTAAAATCCCTCCGTCTTCTCCTTAGTCCAGCCACTTTGGGCAAACGAGGTAAAACTTATCAAAAGGAGTATCGGACTGAGCCAAAGCTCAATCCAATACTTGGTGACAACAATTTTCCTCATGCTTATTGAAGTCTAGCATTGCCAAACGGAACCCCAACAGATCCACACCAGAGGATCACGTGGGTATATTTTCCTGTAGATGCTCCTGTAGGAATAGCAAAGAAGTTTTCTCCAGCCATTCTTACAGGGCCAATGGCCAATAAATTGGGATTCCCATTTGCGGGATCCGGAGTAAACGTAGCCGAGGTAGAAAGAAAAACGGTCACTGTTCCCGTAGCCAATGCTGTTTTGAATGCAGCGTTGAAAGCCAAAAACTCTTTACCTTGAGTATCGACACCCAAACTCGCAGTACCTGCCGAACCCGCCCCGTTTTGATCAATGAAATTTCCCGACCTCTGCACAGTCAAACTCCCGGTAGGCATCGTGGGATCAATTACCACGGAATCAGTATCTCCCGAACAGGAGATCAAGCCTAAAAAGGCGACATAGAATAGCAAAAGTGACTTTTTCATGGGATAGATAGTTTTGGTTTTTGATTGAATCAAATCTCCTGATAGACTATCACAAAAAGTTCACAAAACTTTAAACCTTTGTATTGCAGAGAAAATAAATCACCTACCAAATGACCCTTGTAGAATTCAGAAACTTAGCTCAGCCTCAGACTCAATGGTCCATAGAACTCCACGCCCTTTGGCTGGATGGAAAAGGCTTTTGGGAAAAGGCACATGATCTCATTGATCAGCTTCCGGGAAAATCGGCAGCAAGAGTACATGCCTACCTACACCGCAAAGAAGGCGATCAATGGAATGCGGATTATTGGTACCGACGCGCGGGAGAAACTCGGCCTAGCGTCACCCTAGATCAGGAATGGGAGGATCTGGTGAAGCGGTATTTGGTGTAAAGTGAATTGAATTTTTACTCTTGAAAACTTCAGAGGGTACTTAGAGTTTATTGCACATGCACCTGATCTTCTTCGCCTTGCTATTCTCTTTTGGTATGAATTCTAATCCCAAATCACCGCGTGACTTTGTATGGCAAAACAGAATTTTGATTTTGGAATCCTATCCCGGTGATTCAATTTGGTTTGAAGCAGACCTTCAGGCGCGGTTGCAGGAGAGAAAGCTCCATATTTTTCTATTTGATGGCTCAAAACTGGCAAAATCAACTTTCAAGGGCGAGATAGACACCCCAAAATTCCTTGAAATCCTCAAACCAAAAAGCAAATCCAAAGTGAAATGGGCCTTGATTGGATTGGATGGAGGCGTAAAAAACACAGGTTTTGAAAGCCCAACTCCTTCCCAAATTTTCAGGATTATCGATGCCATGCCCATGCGGCAGTCCGAAATAGGCAAGCAGAGAAATTAGTTGAATTAAAGGAAGTATTGCGAAGAAATGTCTCCTTAACATCGAACGCCGAATAATGATGGAAGAATAGCGAAGGTGACAAAGACCTGTCAGGTTTTGAAAACCTGACAGGTCTAGCCAAAAGCTGAGTTAGTCATTACTCCTTCTTCACCAACACCAAATCCAAGCCCTCGAGGTAATCCCCATCTGCAAGGGCTTTGACTTCAAACTCCAGGCTGGATGGCTCTGGATTTACCTCCATAAACTCCAACTGCTTGGCATCTACCCGAAGCTTGTACTTGCCCGGCAAGAGACCGTAGGAATAAAACGTACCATCGGAGAAGGTTCGAATGACCTCCACAGGCTCGGTCTCTCCTTCACGCAGCAACTCCAATCGCAATCCTCCCTGCCCTACTTTCTGACCATTTCTGAGTAAAAAGACGGTTCCCTCGATGATACCTGTCTGATAGAGCGGAATGTCGATTTGTCGGAAGCGGTTGGGCTCAGCCACAAAGGAGAAGCTTTTCAACTTTGGCGCAAGGTTGGGATTTGGCAAAGCCGTGATATCGATATCGAGACGGTACTTCCAATAGCTTTGCAGCTGCGTAATCCTCAGTATCCCGTCCGAACCGATGAGAATGTTGGCAGAGCGATCGAGACGAACTGCTTTTGCAGGAACGATTTCTTCGCCTTCGTCAAAAGCCCCGTTTTCATTCGTATCAACAAAAAGCCGCACTGCAGCCCCCGAACGGGTAATCTGATCTCTATTGCTTGGCACTACTCCTTTTCCCGCAGGGTCATACGCCAAAGAACCACTCAAGCCCTGCTGAATCGTATATCCTTGACTTCTCTTGGTAAACTGAGACGAGGATCGGATGGAATTGAAGTCATACAAAAAACCGACCTGAAACTGAGATTGCTTGAACGCCAACTCCCTGTCAAAGCCCAAGGTAAATCGGCCATTTCTGAATAAGGTCTGCGAAAGGAGCACACTGATAGTCTCCGGACGCTGCAATAAGGTGGAATATCGAAACTGCCCGCGCAGGAAAATCCCCCTGACATACACCGGGATACTTTGGGTTCTTGGCAAGGTATAGGTCAAGGCTGAAGTAAAGAGTCCAAACTGGTTTTGGGCAGGATTTTCAGGATCATCGATAACACCCCTTGCCCCTCCGCGGAAGTTCATTCGCAGGACCACTCGACTGATTTGGGTATTGAAATCGACTTGGTAATTATTCACCCCAACACCCGTATTAAACCAAATCCGCTCCCCTGTCAGTCGCAGTCCGGAAAACCGCTCTCCCAATTTGAAGGGGTAGAACACGTTGAAATTGGCATCACGAACCTGACCGCGGACATTGAAAATGGAAGACAGGTTGTATTCCGTGTATTGGGCATTGATACTGGTGTTGTCGGAGTAAAACACACTGGCATTGGCGCGGTAGTAGCGGTCAGGGAGTGCGTCCACATTGAGCAAGTATTGCTGAAAAAGCCGGGCAGAAAGCCCAAAAACCGGGTAAATGGTTTTTTCTCCAAAAACCTCCCCATGGTCTGCACCCGCTCTCACGGTCAGGGCATTGGTCACACCGTAGGAAATATCTGCATGCGTAGCGAGACTAGTGCCTAAACTGTCAAAGGCAAACTGGGGCAATCCCGCCTGAATGTTATAGCCCACAAACCCTTTAGGCAAAAAGCTAAATGGCACCTGAATCTGTCGATCCTGAATAATAACCTCCCCCTGAGGCGTATAAATCCGAAGACTCAACCTCACAGTACCGTAAATGACAGGCGCATTGAATCGGTAGAAACCTACCTCATCTGCATGGGTGAAATCCACCAACTGCCCCCCGATCAAAAGCTCCACTTCAGAATCAGGCACGGTGGTCCCATCAATCACAAATACATCCAAATCCATCCTTGGAATCACCGGATTGTTGGTCACGGCCACCCCGAGTAAGTTGGTGGAATTGGTAAAGCTCGAAGTATTGATCTGTCCTGCCGAGATGCTGGCAATTCCCACATTTCGCTCGGGGCTCATTCCACCCGGCAGCACATAACGCCATCGTAGACCGGAAAAATTATGCAGAACATTTCCCTGAGACAGGTTGCCGATGTAAGTTCCCTGTAGATCTCCTCCGAGAAACTCCAACCCTGCATTTAGATTCAGTCCAAGATTGGTGCCTAGATTAGATCGGGTTAATATCGTGTTATAGTCCAGTACGCCCAAGCTCAAGGCCTTTCGCTCCCGGTCGTAAAGCAGCGGTGCAGATCCGCCAGTTTGACTTGTTCGTTGTTGGAGTTGCTTCCGGATGGCTTCTCGTTTTCTTCGCTCCTCGATGGGAAGGACAAAATCAGATTTCAGGCTAACGCTGAGGGCATAAACGTTAATAGTAAAATTGATTCCAAAAATCTCTTTGAAGTAATCAGGATGTAAAAAAAGGTCCAATTCCCCGAAGTAAAACTTGTCTGCTTCGAGTGTGGCTGACTTCCCTCTGACCACCAGTTGGTTGGTCACCGGATCGATCAGCCAAGTGTCGTTTTTGGTAGGATAGGCACCTTTCAGACCTTTTCCGGTGTCCGTTCGGTCGGCAGGGATATACAGGAGACTGAGCACTTCGCTTACGGGCAAGTAGGCGACATCTCCAAAAAAGACCCCATTCAGGTAGACATTGCCAACTGCGGGGTAATTAAAATTAAGCAATACCTCTCCATCCGGCTCGCGCTGGGCATAGCCGGTCTGAGGGATTCCCAAAATCAGGCAAAAGAGGAATCCAAAAAGAAAACAGGAAGAGGATTTCAACGGTAAAGTTGCCGGTGGTTTTTGGGTGAAAAGGAATTGGTTAACCTGTCAGGATTAGTTGACGGTCAGGGTGATTTTTTCACTTATCGGAGGTGATTGGACCAAGTCGGCAGATGGAATGTCTGACCTCTTGGTTTCAAAGAGGAGTTCGATCTCGTAGGTGCCTGCGGCAAGTTGCTTTTCCAAACCCAGCTCAATGGCTCTTTTTCCGGAGAAATAAAGTGCAGTCGTCTGTTGTTGAGAAGCCAAAAGCTCACCTTGTGTATTTTTCAGCGTAGCTGTCACACTTCCTAGAAAAGGGGAATTGCCGGTTACCGTAAAGTCTGTTATGACTCGGAGGGCATTTTCCTTGATTTCGGTCGTGATTTCTCCAAACTCTAATCCTGTCTGCACCTCTCCTACTTTATGGAACGTGGCAATGACCTGATCAAACTTAAAGTTGACCTGAGTCGAGACTCCCTCTGTGTCAACTTGCTCCACGTCGGTGGTTTGGGGATTTGAGGTGATTTTGATTCGGGTGAAATAGGTACCTGCAGCGAGGCTTCGCTCCGGTCTGACCTGAAGTCTTACCGTCTGCTGTTGCCTGGGTCCGAGAATAAAACTCCTTGGAAAAGCACGCAGTCGATCTCCTAAGCCATGTTGATTTTCTCGGATCGAATCCCCATAAACCATCAGCAAATTGCCTAAAGAGTCATTTCCCGGATATCCAAAGACGAAACTCACTGCCACTTCCTGAGGAGTATCTCCCGGATTGGTGATGAATACCGACCCGATCCCATTTTGATCGATAAACACCGAAGTCGGTGCGATCGAAATCTGAGCATATGTGCTTGGAATCAAGAAAGCACCAAGCAGGAAAAATAGAAGAAGAACCCTTTTCATCAGACTAAAAGAAAGAAGCCGGCGGCTACTGCCACCGGCTTGATTTGGATTAATTGTATTCTACAGAGATTTCGAAAGTACCGGAATAGGTACCTTGAGCTTTATTCACCATTGTCGGCAAAGTACCACCTACCCAGATGTAAAAAGCATTGCTAACCAAAGCAACAGTCCCTGCATTAGCAATCCCTGCTGCTGAACCTTGATTAGCATCATCAGCATCGCCAACAACTTCTGGAGTCATCACGATGGTTTCAACACCCCCTACAGTCTCTGTAAGTGTTACAGTAGCATCATAATAAACAGTAATAGATGCATCAGCTCCAGTTAGGTTAAATCTCGCTACATTGGTTACGGTACCAGTATTAGCATTGTCTGTACCATTTGCATCCAATACTACAGCCGCAGGCGTATTAGCTGAAACATTACCGAAGGCAATTTCATCTTGCACCCCGTCCAAAGTAATTGTCAAGTCTGCCAAAATCCTTGCAGAAGCAGGTGCTGTGGTGGTTTTCTGAGCGTTTGCTGCGAAGGTCATTCCGGCTACTAGGCCAAGTGCGAGTACTGATTTAAAGATAGTTTTCATGTGTTTGTTTGTTTTGTTTGTTTGTTTGAATTACTTGTTTGTTTGTTTCTTTTTGATTTTTAAGTACTTGTGTATTCAGTTTTCAAAGTGCTCCGGATATTTCCCATATCCTCGGCGATAGGTTTTCAGGTCTTTTTCATCATCTTATCGTCCTCGTTGTGAAAGTTTTACAGGTATGTTCAAGGGTATTCGATTTTTACAGTCAATCCATCTATCACCGGTATCCCAAGCCAGGCCTTGACTTTAGTTGGCATCGGCTTCATGTATCGGATCAGTTGGTATGTATCTGAAAGAATCACCTCCGAAGAGTTGATACTTAGCGTAAAAGCCTCTTCAAAATCAGAGCTTCCATCATTCAGAAAATAAGCCTCGGGTGCAGGTTGAATCTCCCGCTGAGGCAAATCCATCTGAACCAGTATGGAGAGATTCTCATCTGCTTCGAGACCAACCCAACGTTTTGCCTTCGTTTTTTCCCAAGTGCCTCCCTCCAGCGGGTCCATCACCTGAGAACTGAATTGCACACCTGCAGGAATCTCCAGTCTGATGGCGACAAACTGAGCCTTTGCCATAGTGCTTACCAAGACCAAGAGCATCACAGAGGCGATATGGAGGAGTTGCTTAGTCATTGCTTGTGAAGTAGACATTGATGGTAATATCTGCCAGGTAATCGCCTGCATTTACAGGACCTATAGGGCCAAGCTCTCCATAGAGAAAAAGCCAAGCCGTGGATTTGGGTCGCACATAAGTTCCTGAACTCGGGGTCGGAGGCGGTCCAGGAGCTCCCGTTAATCTCCGATTAACCGGGAAGGTCACATTGTAAAATCCAGTTGGAAGCTCCACCGCGGTAGCCTTTGCAGCCATCTCGTCGGGTGCTGCCTGATTGTTGTAAGCAATCCCCAACCGGAATGGAACCATTTCTTCAGGAGCAGAACCAACCCCATCCAAACTCAAGAAGGTCGGCGCATCTACCTCCACCGTGAGATCATAGCCATCCGGTGCCTGAATCTGAAAACCCACCGACTGATTGTCGACCAGATTGATCGTGACTGCAGGGCTATTCGCGGAAATGGCCGCTTTCTTCAGATTAAAATTCAGGTTTGGATTAGCCAGAACGGGATTGATCGTGATTTCCTCACTACCTGTCCAAGTACTGAAATTGATGCGCTGAGCCATGGCAGAAGGAGCCAAAGACCACAAACTCGCACTGATCCCGAGAACTAAAAAGATAAAGTGATATGTAGATTTACCCTTCATCAGATGTATTCGAGTTCAAGGATAAATTCAGACAAATACAATCCCGGTCTGGCACGGCTTAAATCCAGATTGGCTCCCAACCAGAGGAAAAGAACTCCTTTTTCACTGAGTCTCACATTGCCCTCTCCCAGCTGCAACGTTGTACTTTGGATCTGCGTATCCTCAAAAGCCTCACTGACGAAATACTGGGCAGCTACTTCACCTAGCCCTTCGCGTTGCTCTTTGAGAATTTCGGTTTGCAGAAAAGTGATTCTAACACGGCTTCTGGGATTACCGAGAATTTTAAACATCCCTGCATAGCTGCTGGTGGTAGGCGAAACGATGATTCGATCGTTTTCTACCACCGGACTGATCAAATCCAGATTCCGGATCGTCAGCATTTGCAAGTTGTCGGTAACCGTGGCACTGGCACGCACGCTCAAGTTGGCTTTGCGGGTATCATCCACTTGGGCTTGAGCGGCTTGGTATGCCAGGCAACAGATCAGTGTAAGTATTAAAATCAGGGTACGCATTAGTTTTTAATCAGCTTTTGGGTGAATTGTCCGGTCGGAGTGACAAGTCGGATGAGGTATATTCCTTTTGGAAGAGCAATGGACTGAGGTGCCCATTCCAGTTCATGAATTCCAGTAGAGTAGGATTGCTTTGGAAAACCTCCCACTTCCTGACCGAGGAGGGAGTAAATTTTGACTTCGGCATCCTCCGATACAGGGAGGAAAAACCGGATCTTAGTCTGATCCACAAATGGGTTGGGAGCTGGAGAAAACAGCTTGGGAAATTCAGGTAAGTACTCAATCCTCCCTTCAGGAAATTTTCCGATAAATAGAGTAAAAGGTCTTTTGGGCTTGGAACCAGCTGAAATCCTTGCATTGGCAGGATTTTCCTCTTCATCCAGAGAATAAGGGGTCTGAAAGACCACTGCACGCGGTGAAAGTAAAGTATCAAGTCCTTTTCGCCCATTCGAGGTGGTCGCCTTAGGAGCCTCGAATTCAAAGGCATAGGCACTTTCCTTCTTCATATCGACCGCCTTTTGATTGATGTGATCCATCAATACCAAATCCAAGGAAGGCTCCCAATTCACTGGCAGTTTCCAATCCATCAAATAGGCACCTTTAAATGGCTCCCCTTTCTTGGCAGAAGCCAAATGGAGAGGTATCACTCTATTTTCCTGACTCACTAGAGATGGCTGAT
Organism: Algoriphagus aquatilis; assembly: GCF_042657405.1. Lineage (NCBI taxonomy): Bacteria > Pseudomonadati > Bacteroidota > Cytophagia > Cytophagales > Cyclobacteriaceae > Algoriphagus > Algoriphagus aquatilis. Next base: position 12,824 of record NZ_JBHSKS010000003.1, on the reverse strand, counting down.
GGTTAATGACTAAAGGACTTTTTGTCTTGAGCGAACCAAAGGAGTAAAGCAACAGCCAGTCTTCAGCCAATGATTCCAGTTGGTATGCGTCCTTTGGATCCACATCCGTTTCTCCTCCCTCCCCAAAACTGATCAATGACTGCGCATTCATCCCTTCGCCCATCACATGGAGTTCTAGAATAGAAATAGGTTCGGTTTGCTTTCTACCAAAAAAATCAGTGGATAACAGAGATTTAGGAGCATTTCCATTGAGCATCAAAACTGGAGAAGGGGCATTGGCCTTGACCCAAAAGGCTTGAAAAGGAGTTATTCTTCCACTTCCTAAAGAACCTGAGGTACCATTCCAAGTGAGAAAACTGGAAGTCGCCGGATCCCAAACGTAGATGGATTGATCAATATTTGTTTTGGTCCAACCTGTTGGCGAATGAAAATCGATGACACTGGCGGTAGGATTGGCCACCAGATTAAACCCTTCATCTGCTTGGTTAACCTCTATGAGTGAATCACCCTGAGCGACCGAGCTGGTGTTTCGAGGGGTAAAAGTGACGCCAAAGTCAAAATTTCCTGATGCCAAATTCACCTCTGTCCCACTCACAGCCATGGTAAGCGGTAGAGCATCCGAATAGTTTCCTCCTCCCGGCTTACTTTCCCCATTGAAAACATAGAAATAATGACCCCTCCCGGCAGGAACTGAGGCAGAAAGTGAGACAGGCTGCCTCCAACCTTGTAAGGTGGTTCCTTTATCCGTCTCGTCCCACCATAGCAAATTAGGTTGAAGCGTGGGATAGGTAGACCCAGGAAATCCTTGGGTTTCAAATCCGGAAGTTAGTGCTGCATAGGTAGAATTGATCGGAGTTCCCACCAATCTCCATCCCTTGCTACCAAGGAACCGTTGCCTTACTTCCAACGTAGGATTGGAGGTACTTCTATTTACATAAAATGCTCCTGGTTGGATGATCAATCTCCCTGAACCAGTGTTGACAGATCCAGAAGCATTGATTTCTAAGGATCTTCCGGTTGCTAGGGTGATGGTGCTGGCTCCGCTAAGTATTACTGAAGTTGAGATTTGTAAAATATCCCCTGTTGGTGAAAGAGGCGAGTTGATTGTTTTGGTACCCGAACCCACAAAAGACAAGTTGAAGAATTGCCCTGTGCCGCTGTTGGTTAATGAACCGGAGGTTGTTCCTCCGAAAATAAAAGTAGAAGTCCCTGCCGAAAAGGTTCCCTGATTCGTCCAATTGCTATTGACCTGGTGTGTGAACGAACCAGCTGAAAAAGAAGTACCCGAACCGATTGCAAAATTGCCTCCGACCGTCATTCCGACCACGGCAGTGGCGGTGACTGTACCGGAGAGTGTGAAATTCGAGCAGAGTTGGGTGGTACCAGTCTGTAAGGTTTTCACTCCTGAACCACTAAGGATCAAATTCCCATAATTAACCCCAGCCACAGTTTGCGGGCCATTAGCATAATATTCCACCGTACTGCTACAATCAAGGGTGCGATTAGAAAAAACGGAAGGAAAATTGGAGACACCACTTAGCCTGAGCCCTGTATTAGCCTCCAAGTAAAAGCTGCCTCCGGAAGTCGCTCTATTTGCGGTGAATGTGACCAAATCCAGTACCCCTAACTCCACTCCCAAGTCTGAGGAAACCTCTTTATCTGAATCTAGAATCACCAGATTATCTCCATCACTTCCAGAATTGGCTATGATCAAAGAGTTTACTGTTGCAGGCAGCCCGTTTCCTACTGATTGATTAGAACTTCCATTGTAAACATAGTCAGCACCAGTACTGAAATTTCTAGTACCTAAGACCTGAATATTTCCTGTTGCTCCCGAATTGGCTATTCCATTTGGGGAAGTGATGCCTAGGGTAGCACCAGAGGATAGGGTGAATGTGCCCCCACCTGTCACAGTAGTACCTGAAGCTGCCATTTGGAGAAAAGCTCCCGAGTTTACTGTCCAATTGATCGTATTGGTAACCGAACCGCCTGAAGTGAAAAGTTGAGGGGAGCCAGAGCCAGAAAAATTAATAGATGCTCCACCTGAACCACTTCTGGAAATTGTTCCTCCCGTATGGGTTAGATTTCCATTTATATTAAGTGTCCCCCCACCATTATTATTTTGCTTAACAAGTAAACTTCCTCCTGAAATAGTCACATTCCCGGAGACAGTTAGAACTCTAGTATTAGAATTACCTGATGCAATTGCAAAAACACCTCCTCCAATAATCAAATCGCCTCCAATGGAAAGTGAAGCAACAGTTTGAATAATCTGGCCAGTTGCGGATCCATTGTTGATTTCAAGATTCCCTGCAATACCTGTAGGATTAAAATTGACACTATTGCTGCCTAAACCTATGGCATTCCATATAAAATTTCCGAAGCTTTGATTTAATCCAGTTGGATCTGTAGATGTTGTCCCTTCGATTCGGACTGTTGAACTAGCTGCCCAAATAGCTGTTGGAATAATTCCTCCATTTTGTGCATGTATGTAAGTTCCATTATCTCCAAAAACAAATGAGGCACCTGATGCGATGGTTATTGTACCTGTGGATCTAGAAAAAGTGCCAGCAACTTCAAAATCATTCCCAGTCCCATTCGTAATTGAGAGAGTTACATTGGTGTTCAAATTCACTTGGCCACCCACAGCAACTACTACCTGATCTACGGATACAGCAGCTGTTATTGAAACTGTATCCGCATTTTGAATAGTAATGACATTTGCATTAGTATTCGTTGGGGTGGCAGTAGCCGCAACCCAGGACGTACCATTAAAGCGTTCCCAGGTGGCTGTAGAATTCCAATTACCTGTTTGTCTGGATCGATAATCATTAGTAGTCTGTCCCCAACTCACCCCAAAAAATAATACCATCACACAGACCAAAACGCTGCGAGACGGTGTTAAACAAAGTGTACTTTGAGGTAAAATTTTAATCATTTAATCAGGCTTGTATGCAGTTCATTTCTTCCTTTATGTATGAATCGCCATCCTCTTTAGGGTGAATAAAGAGTGTGTTTTAATACCTTTTTTTGTATATATTATTATCCAAATCAGGTATATAATTCATTTTTATAAAGAAGAACGAGTGTTAATTCGACTTCAAAAAGATCAAGAGTGAGGATCTTTTTAATGCAATTAAGTGTAAAAAAATGTAAACCATTTGACATTTACAACACCATTCACCGTTTTTCATTAATTTTTTTTCAAATAATCCAAATAAAAAGTCACTGATCAGTAATCACTGAAAAACATTTAATTAGGTAGTTATTCAAAATTGAAGATCTAGTCCTTGAAAGATTATTAAGCCTCTGAAATAAAAACCATGTCCCATAAAATACACATGACTTAAGTGCATATCCAATCATGAAAAAATGGATAAAATCTTAAACAATAATGAATCTTGCTAAGCCTGACAAATTGAGGAAATCATAAAAAATTCATGACTTAATTGAGATCACTATAGAAATTTTATATGATGACAGTTTATCTCTATATATCAATTCAAATAACTTGTTAGAAGTAATAGTACAACTAGTATAAATCAAGCACTTAAATCGAGGCCGGCGAACGAAATCCTTTCAGAATTCTATTTGGAATCAACAGAGGAAAAGCGAAAAAGTGGAAGGTTTTTCTCCAAAAAAGTACTAAAAATACCCTATATAGGGTATGTTTTCGGATTTTTCAGGGTGTTATTTTTGGCGAACCTGGCTTTTAGAGGAGAGCTTCTCAAACTGTGGGCGAGGATAAATGAGCGATTGAGCATCTACGAAACAAACAACAAACCAATGAAATTCTTTTACCTCTCTTCCAAACCTAATTCCAACGGGGAATATGAAGTTCATAATCAAGAATGTGAACATATTCCCGATTCTTTGGACAGAGACTACCTAGGCCCATTTAATAACGGAACTGAAGCACTTCGAAAGGCCGAAAAACTCCAACCTTCTGTGACACTTTGTAAGGCTTGTTGCTCCCAGACTTTTCAGTCCATTTTCTTCAAGCCCAAAAACCCCTGATTATCATTTATATCCTTATAAATAAAAAAAGAGTCTGGCAAACTACCCTCGAAAAACTAAAGTGAGAACTGGAAAAAAATCAGGAAAATCCTATTTTCGCACATCCTAATCGGGGTGTGGCGCAGTCCGGTAGCGTACACGTCTGGGGGGCGTGTGGTCGCAGGTTCAAATCCTGTCACCCCGACTTGATTATCAGGGAGTTACGAGATTAAAAATCGTGACTCCTTTTTTATTTGCTTACATTCTTTCAAAAAATCCCCTTTAAATTCTATCAACTTTCTTACTTATCCCCCAATCTCTTCTTCACCCAATCCACCACCGTTTGAATCAGTTCCTCTCGATCGTGGTCATGTATCAGTTCATGGTACCCGCCAGGAAATAGCCTCAAAGTCTTGTCTTCGCTCTGTGCTTTTTGGATAAAGAGCTCCGAACCTTTGGGATTGGTAAGGCCATCGTCTGTGCCATGTACCACCAAAACCGGCAGTTCAAAGGAAGCCGCATCTGCTTGGATTACCTGCATCAGATGATATACCTCATGAGCTGTGCGGGCAGGGATAGCTTGGGTATAGTTTAGGGGGTCGGAGAGGTAGGCTTGTATCTCCTCAGGGATTCTCGAGATCTGTGTAGCGTCAAGTTTGAGCGCTTTCAGCCTAGGTAGCCACTTGCTGATTAATCCCGACACTGCAATCAGCAGCTTGGAGGTATTTTCGGCCTCCTTGATCGCCGGAGAGCTGAGTATGACACCTGCGGCCTGGGGCTGATACCTGATCACATAGCCGGCAGCCATTCCCCCACCCATGCTGTGCCCATAGAGAAAAGCCGGCAGACCGGGCAGGTAGGCAAGCACTTTTCCAAATAGGGCATCGATGTCCTCCAAATAATCGCGGAAAGAAGCAAAGTAGGCATCAGGCTTCCCTGCCACTGACCTACCATGACCACGTCCGTCAAAGGTAAAAACGGCGACCCCTTCGGCTACGAGCCTATCCACCAAGGGGGCATATCGCCCGCTATGCTCTCCCAAGCCATGAATCAGCAAGAGTCCGGCCTTAGGCGATTCGGGTAACCAAGCTTGAAGATAGAGTTGTAGTCCGTCGTGGGTCAAGTAGGAGGTTTCGAGATGTTTCATGGATACCGATTGATATGTTGAAAATAGAAATTTGATTTGGATTAAAACTATCTTGAAGCAAAATCAACCTGTACCTATGCTCAACCCAAAATTCCTACTTAGCAGTCTGCTTACCCTTTTGGTCATCGCGTCCACATTTGGCCAGGCAAAGATCTCCGCTGAGCGTCTGCAGCGCTACGATGCCTATTTCCAAAAAGAAATCGACGCGGGACGCCTTCCCGGAGTGGTGACCCTACTCTACCGAAATGGAGAAAAATCCCACGAATCGGCTTTGGGCTTCAGTGACCTCTCTGCCAAGACGCCCATGCGAACAGATCAGATCTTTTTTATCCAGTCCATGACCAAACCCATCATCAGTACGGCTTTTATGATGCTATATGAGGAGGGACACTTTTTCCTGAGCGACCCGATTGCCAACTACCTGCCCGAGTTTAAAGAGATGCGGGTGCTGCTCGATCCGGAAAAAGGCTCAGCCGGTGGCACCGAACCAGCAAAATCTCCCATCACTATTGCCCAGGTCTTGAGCCACACAGCAGGATTTCTCCATGGCATAGGCGGCACCAAACTGGACCGTGAAGTAGCCCAAGCGATCTACATGTCCCAGCCCAAGACCATCGAGGAGCGAGTCAAAGCACTTGCTACCCAACCCTTAGCCAGTCATCCGGGGGAAAAGTGGAACTACTCCGCCTCTCCCGACATCCTCGCTCGCCTAATTGAGGTATTTACAGGAAGGACCGCTGAAGAATTTCTAAGAACCAGACTTTTTGAGCCCTTGGGAATGAAAGACACCGGCTACAACCTCAGCGATGCCCAAAAATCCCGAATGGTTCAGCTTCATAATTTCAACGACGAAGGCGTCCTGGTCAAATCTGCCCGACAAACGCCAACCTCGGGCAATACAGTCTTTGGAGGCACCCACGGCCTGTTTTCCACGGTGCAGGATTATTCGCTTTTTGCGAGAATGCTCCTAAATGGAGGCGAATGGAATGGTCGCCGCTACCTTAGCCCCAAGACCATCGAGATCATGCGGATCAATCAGTCCGGAGACCTGTTTCAAGATCCCGGCAAAGGATTCGGGTTGGGATTTGCTGTGGTGGATGACCTGGCTGCGACCAAGGCTACAGGATCGGAGGGCGCATTTTATTGGAGTGGGGCATTTTGCACCTACTTTTTCATAGATCCCAAGGAAAAGATGGTAGCCATCTTCATGACCCAGGTTAATCCGTTTAGCTCCTATTATGAAAATAAGTTTAGGCAAATGATCTATCAGACACTGGAATAGTCCCATTAAACCTGGTCGAAACTGATGACTTTCCTCAGGTAAAACCAATTCGGATTGGCTTATCTTGGACTTCTAACTTTCCCCGCCATGCGCAGTTTCTTTTCTTTCACCTTTAGGCTTACCTACTGTCTGCTATCACTCGCCGTCCTGATCGCCTGTGGTAGTTCAGATTCGGAGGTTACCTATCCTTCCCGTCAGAATCTCTCGGAGTCGGTATATGCCTCGGGCACAATCAAAGCCAAGGATCAATACGAAGCCCTAACCTTGGCTACTGGTCCGGTTCAGGAGGTTTTTGTCGGCGAAGGAGACACAGTGACGGTAGGTGCTCCCTTGATTCGGATATACAACGAAGCAGAAAAACTGCGAAAGGAAAATGCAGAGATCGCCCGGGCTTTTGCCGATCAGCGAGCCAATCAAAACAGGCTGCGCGAACTCCAACTCACCCTGAACCTCGCCAAGAGCACTTACCTCAACGACTCCCTGCTTTTCCACCGACAAAAAAACCTCAAAGCCCAAGGCATAGGAACCACCGTAGAGTTAGAGCAGCGGCAGCTCAAATTTGAATCTTCCAGAACCACCTACTTGTCCACCCAACTCCGCTACCTGGAGCTAAAGCGGGAAATTGAGTTTAACGCCAAAAATGCGGGAAAAAACCTAGCCATCTCCGAAGCCCTCGAAGGGGAATATGTCCTGCGGAGCAAAATCAACGGAATCGTATACTCCCTGATGAAAGAAAAGGGAGAAATGGTCACGCCACAGACACCGCTTGCCATCCTCGGCAGTGCGGGCGAGTTTGTCTTGGAACTGCAAGTGGATGAATACGACATTGCAAAAATCGAAAAAGGACAGCGTGTATTGGTGACCTTGGACAGTTTCAAAGGAGAGGTATTTGAAGCTTCGGTAACCAAAATCCACCCCATCATGGATGTCAAATCAAAGACATTCACCGTGGAAGCCACTTTCACCAAGGCACCACCTAGGCTCTACCCCAACCTGAGTCTGGAAGCCAACATCGTCACGCAGGTGCGGGAAAATAGCCTGGTCATTCCCCGTCAGCTGCTTTTTCTGGAAAACAAAGTCATCACCGCCGACGACGACACCTTGACGGTGAAAGTAGGACTCAAGACCTACCAATACGCCGAAATCTTGGAAGGTATTGATGAAAAAACAGGTCTAATCCAACCCATTCGATGAAGTGGTCGCTGATTTTTGAAATCGCACGTGCACTGATGCTGGCGAGGGTGAAGCAAACCCTGATTGCAGCAGTTGGGGTGATGTTTAGCATCACCATGTTTGTGGCTTTATTGGGTTTTATGAACGGGCTGAATACTCTGTTGGACGGACTTATCCTGAATCGCACGCCGCACATCCGTTTTTACAACGAGATCAAGCCCAATCCCAATCAGCCCATCGACCAAAGCGAGGACTTCTCCGGTGGAGTAAATGTCATCCGCTCCATCAAGCCCAGTACCAGCCGACTCGCGATCTTCAACAGTGAATCCATCGTCCAAACACTGGAGGCAGATCCACGGGTCCTTGGCGTCAGCCCGAAAATTTCGTCACAGGTTTTTTTCAATATCGGAACCATCGACCTCACTGGGATCGTCAATGGCATCGATGCAGAAAAAGAAGCCCAGCTTTTTGCTTTCACCGATTACGTGACAGAGGGGAATTATGAGGACCTCAATCAAATCAACACCATCATCTTGGGTAAGGGCGCAGCAGATCGGATGATGGCATCGATCGGAGATGTGATTCAGGTGACTACGGCTCAGGGCAACCGGATGCAGCTGAAAGTAGTCGGCTACTTTCAAAGCGGCTTGGGCGATTTTGACAATGTCAATAGCTACGCTTCCCTCTCCACTGTGCAAAAAATGCTTGGGGCGTCGCCTTCCTACATTACAGATATCCAGGTGAAGCTCCATGATTTCAACCTTGCTCCGGCCATGGCCAAGGAATTGGAAGGAGTATTTGAGATCGATGCCGACGATATTCAGACCGTTAATGCCCAGTTTGAAACAGGCACACAAATCCGAAATCTGATCAGCTATGCGGTAGGAATTACCCTTTTGGTAGTCTCCGGGTTTGGGATTTACAATATCCTGAATATGATGATTTACGAAAAGCTGGACACCATCGCTATTCTCAAAGCAATTGGATTCAGTCCCCAGGATGTCAACCGGGTGTTTATCACCATAGCATTGAGCATTGGGGGCATAGGAGGAGTAGCGGGATTGTTTTTTGGCTATTTGGCCGGACTCACGATCGATCAGATTCCTTTTGAGACCCAGGCACTACCTACGATCAAAACCTTTCCAGTGGACTACAATCCCAAATACTACCTCATCGGCGGCACATTCAGCCTCATTACCACCTACTTTGCGGGGTATTTTCCTGCCCGAAAGGCCTCCAGTGTAGACCCTGTAGAAATCATCCGAGGAAAATAACCCCACATCATGTCGGTACTCGAAGCCAAACATATTGACAAGTTTTTTGTGAATGCCACCACCACCCAGGTTTTGAATCAGGTGAGTTTTCAGATCAAGCGGGGCGAGTTTGTTTCCATCGTAGGCAAATCAGGCTGTGGCAAATCCACCTTGCTCTACATTCTGTCCACCATGGATACGGACTACAACGGAGAGCTCTTGCTCGACGGAGAGCTGATCACCGGCAAATCTGCGGAGTATCTCTCCCGGCTTCGAAATGAGAAAATTGGCTTTGTATTCCAGTTTCACTACCTGCTCCACGAGTTTTCCACCTTGGAAAATGTAATGATTCCGGCCTTAAAGCTTGGCAAGTATTCCCGGGAGGAGATCGAGCATCGCGCAATGGAAAAGCTTCGGATTTTTGACATGCAGGATCATGCCCTGAAAAAGGCAAACCAACTTTCAGGAGGGCAAAAACAACGGGTAGCCATTGCCCGCGCCCTGATTAATGACCCTTTACTGATCATGGGAGACGAGCCTACAGGAAACTTGGACAAGAAAAATTCAGACATCGTCTATGCCAAGTTTAAAGAGCTTGCGAAAGAATTTGGACAAACGATGCTGATCGTGACCCACGACCCTGAATTCGCTGCCGGCACCGACCGCACGATCGAGATGGAGGATGGACGGGTTATCAGTTTTCAGTAGTCAGTCGCAGTGTGTCAATGCCTAATTGGTCACCCCCATAAATCCCAACACATCCTCATACCCTTTGCTCCAAGTGAAGAAAAACTGGGTGATCATCGGGATGTGCTTGGTTTTGGGATAAAAGGAATAGGTCAAGTTCGTTCCTTTGGCTTCAGCTTCTTTTCGAAACCGATCAATGGTCAGGCGAATTCCGGGATACGTTCGTTCACCCTCTAGGATCAGAAGCGGAATCTCCGTGCCATCCAATTCATAGATGGGTGAGTAGGTTTTCCAGGTTTCAGGATTGGAGGTGAAAGCATCGTAATTATCCTCGGCATTGTATTTTTCCTTTCGCTCGTTCAAAAACCAATACCAATCCAAGCCGGCGGGATCATTGAGAATGGCTCCTTTCAGCGGGTTGGTCATCCCGAGCTCTTTCCAAGGTTCTTTATTAATAGCAACCAGCGCTGCCAAATGTCCACCTGCTGAATGACCGGAAACATAGATCTGCTCAGGATCACCTCCATAGTTGGAAATATTTTCTTGCACCCATTTGATGGCCGTTACACTGGCTTTTTCCATTGCAGGGAGTTGGTAGGCTGGCGCTAATGGATAATCAATAATGACCGTCACCACTCCCCTTCTCGCGAGTCTGCTTCCCATGAAATCGTAAATTTCTTTTCTACCGCTATTCCAGCTTCCTCCATGGATAAAAATCAAAACAGGTGCTTTTTCAGCTTTTTTGGGAGCAAAAACATTTAAGTTTTTTTCCGGTAGCGAAGCGCTTTGCTGTAAATAATTGATCTCTTTGGAACGGGTAATAGACTTAAAGGCACAGCTTGACAACAAGGTGATAAAGGTCAAGGTGAGAAGAAACTGTTTCATAAAGGCGGGTATTTTTGGAGAAAGCGCATTTGGCTGGATTTTGTTTATTAAAGAGGCATTTGAATTGGTCTACACCAAGAAGTTTGCCTTCCAATAAAAAAGACAACCCTTTCGGATTGCCTTTCTAATTTTTTATTTGGCACCTGCAAACTGATCACTGAGACTGCCTACTTGACAGAAGGTTCCTGCTGACTCAAACAATGGAAACTACCCAAGCCCCAGATGATATCGGTGCTGTCGATTCCGATCACTCGTCTTCCTGGAAAGCAATCCGTAAGTATATCTAGCGCCTTTTGGTCATTTTTATCCCGGAAAGTCGGCACCACCACCACTTCATTGGCGATGTAGAAATTGGCATACGAAGCCGGTAGTCGTTGATCTTCCCAAATCACCGGACTAGGCATGGGAAGCTCCACGATATTCAATGGCTTGCCGTTTTCCAGGCGCATTTTCTTCAACAGAGCCAAATTTTCGGCTAGGATTTCGTGGTTTTCGTCGGCTTTATTTTCTTCTACCACAGTCACCACGGTGTCTTCATTCACGAATCGTGTGATGTCATCGATATGCCCATCGGTGTCGTCTCCGATGATCCCATCACCAACCCAAAGGATATGCTTCACTCCGTAGTAATCACAGAGGTACGTTTCGATTTGAGCTTGGGTAAGGTGTGGGTTTCGGTTTTCATTCAGCAAACAAGCCGTTGAGGTCAAGAGTGTTCCTTTTCCATTGAACTCAACCGAACCACCCTCCATGACGATTCCGGGTTTGAAATAAGGGATGCCCAAGTGCTCCGCAATATGAATCGGAATTTGATTGTCCAGATCGTGAGGCGGGTATTTTTCCCCCCAAGCATTGTAATTCCACTTCACCAAAACCTTTTTAATTTCCGCATTGGGATTGATCAGGAAAGCAGGACCGTGATCCCGGCACCAAGCATCGTTGGTTGGGAAAAAGTGGAAGAAGATCTTGCTCAAATCCGCTCCGGCTTTTTCCAGATGTGCCAAAGCAAAGGCTTTCATCGCTTCATCAGCCACATTGATATTCACCTTTTGGCCTTTGGCCACTTCGGTGATAAACTGGGAATAGGGTGCAAAAACCGTCTCGATCTTACCCGGCCAGCTCGCTTCCTTGTGCGGCCAACTCAGCCACATGGATTCCTGAGGGGCAAATTCAGCAGGAAAATAGTAGCCTAACTCAGCCGGAGTCACTGCACCGGTTTGAGCCAATTCAAACAAGTTTTTCATGGCTTATTCTTCGTCAAGATATCGCTTGGTGATCGGAGCGTAGGAATCGATTCGTCGATCCCTCAGGAATGGCCAGTGAGTTCTATACCGATCCGAACCTGTCAAATCGAGTTCCTCCACGTGGATTTCTTCTTCCAAATGAGGGGCTTTATAAGTCACCCGACCAAAGGCGTTGGAAACAAACGAACCTCCCCAAAATTGCATCGGACCTTCGATTCCGGTTCGGTTGACGGAAACAACTGGAAGTCCATTAGCTACCGAGTGCGAACGCTGAATGGTCTGCCAAGCATTGTATTGATCCTCGTTAGTTTGCTCATCCTGATGCAAAGCCCAGCCGATGGCGGTTGGATACACCAAAAAGTCCGCACCTTTCAAAGCGGTGATTCTAGCTGCTTCAGGATACCACTGATCCCAACAAATCAGCACGCCGATTTTGCCGAATTTGGTTGGAAACACTTTATAGCCCAAGTCGCCCGGAGTGAAATAGAACTTCTCGAAATAGCCCGGATCGTCAGGAATATGCATTTTTCGGTATTTGCCGAGGTAGGTTCCATCCGCATCCAAGACCGCCGTGGTGTTATGGTAAAGTCCTTCGGCACGTTTTTCAAACAAAGAAGCCACGATCACCACCCCCAATTCTTTGGCCAAGGCACCGAGCGTGTCAGTTGATGGGCCAGGAATGGCTTCGGCGAGTTTGAAGTTTTCGTAATCCTCTACGTCACAGAAATAAAGCGATCTAAAAAGTTCCTGCAAGACCACGACCTGAGCGCCTTTTTGGGCAGCGGTGCGAACGCCTGCGATGGTTTTCTCCATGTTTACGGCCACATTCCCAGAGCAACTGAGCTGGACCAGACCTACTTTGACGGTTTTGTTTGCCACGGTGTACAGTTTTTGTTTAGGCCGCAAAGATACCTTGGCAGGTGGGGATTGGCAAATGAAGTTTGGGGGGAGTTGGATAAGTTGAAAAATGTAATTGGTAAGTGGTCGAATGATCAAGGATCAAATTCAATGGGCAGTTTTCAAAAATTCTGGGAGTGTTCACTAAACTGTGTCAGTTTGGTTAAATCGATCTTCAAAGTAAGCGATTAGGTCTTTTCTAATTGATGGCCATGCGAAGATGGTTCCGTTCCATTTTGTCTGAGCGTTCATGGTTGCTA